>JBDHHM010000012.1:0-16679 GCA_039589355.1 Gemmatimonadota bacterium
CTTAAGATCCTCAAGCCCGCCTTCGCCTACGACGAGGTGTTCGAGGAGAACTTCCGGCGCGAGGCCCACCGGGCGGCGAAGTTCCGCCACCCCAACGTGATCGCCATCCATTACGCCGGTAAGGACGACGACATCGTCTTCTTCTCCATGGACCTACTGGAGACCGGCCTGAAGGATCTCATGAGCCCGGGCAAGCCGATGGATGAGGGCGCCATCATCAAGGTCGGCCTGGATGTCGCCTCCGCCCTGCAGTTCGCCCACACCCACGAGGGCGGAATCGTTCACCGCGACCTGAAGCCCGACAATATCCTCTTCGACCGCCACGGCAATGCCGTTGTCACCGACTTCGGGATCGCCGAAGCAGCAACGAACTACACTGCAGCAACCGGCACGACGGTGTACGTCGGGACCCCGAAGTACATGTCGCCGGAGCAGGCGCGCGGCCATCGGGTAGACCACCGCTCGGACATCTACTCGTTGGGCGTCACTCTCTACGAGATGGCGACCGGCGAGGCGCCGTTCACCGGCCGTGACTGGTTCGAGTTGGGCCGCAAGCACATCGAAGAACTCCCCTCGCTGCCGCGGGAGAAGAACCCCGATCTCGACCCGGATCTCGAGCGTATCATCCTCAAGTGCCTGCAGAAGAACCCGGCGGACCGCTACCAGAGCGCCGAGCACCTCCGGTCCGAGTTGACGAGGCTCGAGGGGGCGACGCAGCGCACCGTAGTGCTCACCGTGCAGAAGACCGAGGAAGAGAAGACCCCGACACCGGTGACGCCGGCGCCATCGGTGGCGGCGGCCCAGGAGTCGGAGGCCCGCGAGGCCCAGCGCAGTCCGGCCGATCTCTACGAGGCGACGACCCAGCCGCCGAAGAAGCGGAGCCGCACCTGGCTATGGCTGACCGCGGCGGCCGTACTGGCCGGCACAGTCGCGTCCTATGCCACGGACCTCGCCGGCTTCCGCACCTTCGGCGAGGAGAAGTTGCCGTTCCTCGCCAACATGCCGCTCCTCGGCTCCGGCGGCGTCTACGTGACGAGCTTCTACTACCCAGCCGTGGAGGGGGGAGCCGATGTCGAGGATGCAGCGTTCGACATCAGGTTCAGCTCACCGGTCGACCCGCAGACCGCCAGCTCGGAGAACGTGAAGCTCCTCGGCCCCAACTCGCGCGTCTTGCCCGCCGAAGTCGAAGTGAAGGAGGCGGGTTCGCGGATCACGGTCTTGCCGAGTCTCCGGCTCGCCTACAATACGCGGTATGAGATCCAGATCGGCGAAGGGCTTCTGAGCCAGAAGGGGACGACCATAAGGCAGAACGCGCGAGCGGCGCAGCCGGGCGCCGTCTTCCCGTTCAACACGCGCCTGCCACCGCCCGACACGCAGCGCCCGACCCTGGCGGAGAGCACGCCGGCCAAGGATGCCCGCGACGTAGCGACCGGCGCGACGATCACGCTCGGCTTCAGCGAGCAGGTCGAGCAATCGACGGTGAACTCTGGGACGATCCATCTGCGCGACGCGCGGGGGGCACAGCTGGAGATCAACGTCCTCACGGGCGGGGGTGGACGGACCGTCGAGGTTAGACCGATGTCTTCGCTGAGCGCCGGGACAAGTTACACGGTGGTCCTCACCAACGAGATCAGGGACCCGACGGGCAACCGGCTGGTCTCCGACAGCGTCGTCTTCCAGACGAGATCCGCCACGCCGACGACGGTTGCCCCGGTCGACCCGGGCACCGTCACCGTCAACGTGATGCCGCCGGAGGCGCGGAATTACGTGAAGGTGTTCATAGACAACGAGGACCTGGGGTACGTGCCGAAGCTCAACCTCGAGGTCGAGGCGCGTAGCGAGCACAATCTGAGGCTCGTCGGCGCCCCGCCTTACTCTGTGTACTCGATGCCGGTCTACCGGGAAGCCTTCACGCTCGGTCCGGGACAGCACCGGGAGGTCATCCCGGACATTCAAGCGTTCGGCTGGATCACCGTGACCACAGCCAGCGATGCCCCTACGGCCGACGTGTTCATTGACGGCGAGTTTGTTTCCTCCACACCGCTTGCGGGTTACACTTTACCCTCTGGACCGCACTCGCTGGAATTGCATCCGACGGAGGACGACCTCCAGCGTTACGGGGTGTATACCGCCAACTTCACGGTCCCGAGGTTCGGTGAGGAAAGGCTCACTAATCTGAGACTGCCCGCTAAGTGAGGAGAGGGCCCGGCGCGAATGGATCTAGTCCTCGTCGTCCGTGAAGGCGCGCAGGTAGGTCGCGTTTTTACCGTCTCGCGGGGCGATCGCAAGACGATCGGCCGCGCTCCCGAATGCGATATCCGCCTGCCCGACCAGGGCGTCTCACGCCGTCACTGTACGATCGAGAACGTAGGTGCCGTGCTCCGGGTAGTCGACCTGGAGTCGGCGAACGGCAGCTTCATCAACGGACAGTTGATGGAACGCGGCTCGCTGGGGCCCGGCGACCAGCTGGCGGTGGGGCCGACGATCCTCGAATGCCGGGCCAGGCCGACGTCACCCGACCGAGCGCCCGGCGAGGCCACTCTAGCCTATAGCGAGGAGGGCACCACGACCGTGGTTCGCAAGGTCGTGGACACCCAGTACCCGGGCATGGAAGCCCTCGCCGCCGCCGGGAAGCCCGGGGACCTGGACGACCTGCAGCGCGCTCAGCGCAACCTGGCCACAGCCTACCAGATCTCCAAGATGCTGGCGAGCGCCCCGGGGCTGGAAAAGCTGCTCGACGGCGTTATGGACTCGATCTTCGCCGCCGTCAACGCCGATCGCGCCGCCCTCTTGCTCCAGGACGGCAGCGATGGATCCGGCGAGCTGAAGGTCGTGGCATCGCGCTCGCGCGCGGGCGAAGATGATGATCTGGACGAGATCAGCGTCAGCCGCACGGTGGTGCAGGACGTGCTCGAGAACGCCGCGTCATCGTTGAGCCGTGACGCCAGCGCCGACGCCCGTTACAAAGCGGGGGAGAGCATCATCCAGCAGAAGATTCGCTCGGTCATGTGCGCGCCGGTCTCCACCGACGACAGCGTGATCGGCGTCCTTTACGCCGACAGCCGGAGCCTCACCGGCGCCTTTGCGGAGAGCGACCTTGAGCTGCTGGCCTTGATCGGCAACCAGGCCGGCGTCGCCATCCACCGGGCCCAGTTGATGGCCCAGCTCGAGAAGTTCTTCTTCGACACGATTCGGGCCATCGTAGCAACCATCGACGCGAAGGACGGCTACACGCACCGCCACTCGGAGCGCGTGGCGGGCTTCGCCAGCAAGATCGCAGCAGAGCTGGGCAGAACGGAGGAGGAGATCGAGGTCGTCAAGCTCTCCGGCCTCCTGCACGACGTCGGCAAGGTCGGCGTGCCCGAGGCCATCCTCAACAAGCCGGGGAAGCTGACCCAGGACGAGTTCGATGAGATCAAGAAGCACCCGGTTCACGGGGTGAACATCCTGGGACACATCGAGAGCCCGCGCTTCAAGGCGATCCTACCCGGCGTTCGGCACCACCACGAGAAGTGGGACGGCTCGGGCTATCCGGACCGTCTGTCCGGCGAGACCATACCGTTCCTCGGCCGACTGCTTGCCGTGGCCGACGTGCTCGACGCTTTGAGCTCCGACCGCTCGTACCGCAAGAGTCTCGGTTTCGACAAATCTGTGGAGATCATCCAGCAGGACGCCGGCAGCCACTTCGATCCCGAAGTCGCCGAAGCTGCCGCGAACCTGCACTCGCGGGGTGAACTGGAAATGCTGCCGGAGTGGATCGAGCCCGACTCGGAACCCATGCCTACCACAACCCTGGATCCCTAAGGCTCCCTTCCCTTACTGTTTATCACGACGTAGCCAACGCGAACCCGGCAGATGGCGAACCAGGCCGTCCAGCCGCTCTCGCAGCGTCTGACCCGGTCGAACGGGTACAACCAGCGCGATAATCAGCAACGCCAACCCCACATAGAAAAGCCAGCGCCGGCCGACGCGATCGGCGGCCAGCGCCAGCGGCGCACCCATGAATATCAGGGCCAGCTTCAGGCGAAGGTGGATCAGTCACCTCCCTTGCCGCGCCTCGACTCCAGGAAGCTGCGGACGCCTTCCCGATAGTCCTCCGTCATCCGGGCTAGAGCGTTTAGCTCCGCGCCCGCCCGAATCGCCGCTTCGAACGAGTGCCGCTCCGTCTGATAGATCAGCCGCTTCGACAACGCTACCGCACTCACACTGCGTCCGGCCAACTCCTCGGCGAACTCGCGGCTCTTCTCGTCGAACGCATCGGCAGGGTAGACGTGATGGACGAGGCCGTATCGCTCTGCCGTATCCGCGTCAACGACCCTGCCGGTGACCACCAGGTCCAACGCCCGTTTTTCACCGACCGCGCGCAGCAGCATGGCGATCACCATCGCCGGCAGGAAGCCGATCTTCACTTCGGGGTAGCCGAAGCGCGCGTCGGCGGCCGCCAAAACGATGTCGCACGCAGTGGCAAGCCCACAGCCGCCCGCCACGGCATGCCCACGCACCGCCGCCACGACCGGCAGCTCGATCCTACGCAAGATCAGGAACAGATCACCCAGCGCATCTGCATCGTCGAGCTGATCCTCCACGCCCGCATCCATCATCTCGGCCAGCGCATCGAGATCCGCGCCCGCACAGAAGTCCTTTCCCTCACCCCGCAGTAGGACCACTCGAACCCGCTCGTCCGCATCGGCCCACGCCAGTGCATCCGATAGCTCATCGACCAGCTCGGAGCTCAACGCGTTCCGCTTCTCCGGCCGGTTCAGGCTGATCGTTGCGACCCCGGTCGACTCATCGATGTCGACTGCGATCGTGCTGTAGCTCTCTTCGTACATTCGGCTCTCTCCAGTCGAACGGAGATCCGAGACACTCAACCCCCGAACCAACGCCGCTCGACTATGACCGCCAGTCCCAGGACCAGAAAACCGACGCTTCCCAACACGAGTAGCGTCGTCCCAACCTCACCGACCTCGGCCACAAGCCCGACGAACGCAACGATCGCGCAACTGATCAGGAGTACCCATATGACCCAACGGACAAGCATCCCGGACCTCCGTGTTCTACTTCAAGCGCCCACCCGAGCCCCGCCGGGCGATCAGACCGCCCAGCTCGTCGGGAACTTCGATCTCCATCCGCAGCAGCGCTGCACCGAACGTCTTCGCCTGGGCGTCGGTCCGCAGCGACAGCGTACCTCCTCCGCCCAGCGATTTGTGAAGCAGGAAATTGAGCGCCATCAGGTTCGGCAGCTCGAAGCGCTCCACGGGCCCCCGGCAGATACCATTGAAGTGAGTCTTCACACGATCTGCCGTAACCTCTTTAACAATATGGGGATAGAACTCCGGCTTCAAGGCGATTAGACCTATGTTGGCGGTGTCGCCCTTGTCACCCGAGCGCGCGTGGGCGATCTCGAGTAGCCGGACTCTCACCGTCAGTCTTCCCCACCGTAAGTCCTGCCCCGCAACCACTCAACGCCGGCGCCGCTGGCCGCGGTCCAGAGGCCGATGACCCCAACCGTACCCAGCCAACCCGCCTCCACACCGACGAACAGGCTGGATATAGCCAGCGCCATGGCGAGGATACTGAAGAAGCGAACGCCGAGGTTGCCCGCCGCCCCGATCTTGCGCACGGCGAGGACCCAAGCCGCTACCGCAGCGAGGGCGCCCCCTAAGGCGAGGGCCTGAGCGGCGGGTCCCGCTTCACCGAACCCCTCGAGGACGGCTGCAATGACCGATATGGTGGCGCCCGAGGGGAGAAGCAGGCTCGGTTTCGCGGTCTCGGTCATCATGGAACGACCTCCACTTCGACACGTGACTGCACACTTGTCTTGGGGATGAGTGCGGGCCAGTAGGCCACCATCTCCTGAACACGAGGCCGGCCGCCGCCGAAGCCGGTAGCGGTGGGCGGCCCTGCGAGGATGAGCGAGGCGATCTCGCGCGAGAAACGTTCCACGGCCGAGCGCTCGCTCGAGTGCTTTACACCAATGCGCAACTCGACCTCCGGCAGGTCGTCACCAAGCGGACCGGCGAGTGGTCCGTGACAGGCGCCGGCACCGAAGTACTCCGTATAGATCTCATCGAAGCCCAGGCCTATTCGTTCCAGGCGGCCGCGTATCGTACGGTCGGCCGCCTGCGCCTTTTCCAGGGCATTGGGCCACGAGTACGCCATGCGGCCAACGGCTTTGTAGCCCGCAAGGTACGATATCGAGACCTTGAGCTGATCGGTAGCGCGATCTCCGCTCACACCGTACACACGAACGCGGTCGGGACCCTCCTGCTCGAGTTGTACAGTCCTGAAGTCGGCAACGCAATCGGGTGTGATGTATTGCGAGGGATCGCCCATCTCGTAGAGAAGCTGCTCGGCCACAGTCGCCGCAGTCACGCGGCCGCCCAGTTTCTCATGTTTTGTTACGACGAATTCACCATTCGCGTGCGACTCGATGATCGGATAGCCTATGTCAACGTAGTCTATCGACTGCCAGTCGACGCCGGTGTTGCCACCGGTAGCCTGTGCGCCGCATTCGTTTATGTGCCCGGCGACGACGCCCGCGGCGAGTTTGTCCCAATCATCGCGCGGCCAACCGTGCTCGAACATCATCGGCGCGTAGGTCAGTGCGGTATCCGTCGTCCTGCCGGCAATCACCACGTCGGCCCCCTGCTCCAACACCTCGATGATCGGAGCGGCGCCCATGTAGGCGTTGGCCGACTGGATCCGGTCGCGAACGCTCTGCAGCGGCTCACCCGTCTCCATGTTGCGTAGCTCGATGCCGGCCGCAAGAAGCTCATCGATCCGCTCCAACAGATCGTCACCGGTGATGACGCCGATGCGCGCGCGACCGGCCAAGCCTGCCGCATGTACGACATCGAAGACCGCGTCGCGGCACGAGAGCGGGTTCACACCGCCGGCGTTGGCGATCACGCGAACGCCTCTCTCGATGCACGTACCGAGGATCCGGCCCATTAGGGGCACAAAATCGCGAGCGTATCCTTGCGACGGGTCGCGACCGCGCTGCTTCTGGAGTATGGACATCGTGACTTCCGCCAGATAGTCCATCACCAGGTAGTCGATGGGGCCCGACCGTACCTGGGTTACCGGAGCCTCGAGCCAGTCGCCCCAGAAGCCCTGCCCGGAGGCAATCCGTACGCTCTCGGCCCGGTCGCTCACTCGAGGAACGGTTCCAGCGAGCCAGGGAGGGCGAAGGGCCCGATATGGGGTCCTGGATTCTGGATCGCCGCCCTGAGCGCCAGCGTCAGAGCGTCCCGCGTTCTCTCCGGTGTGACCACCGCGTCCACATAGCCACGGGCGGCGGCGAAACGCGCATCTAGCTGCTGATCGTAGTCGGCGACCGTTTTCTCCATCTTCTTCTGGGTTTCCGCATCCAACTCGCGGCCCGCCTCTTTCGCTTTGTCGATGGCCCGGCCGTGGACGGCCTGCGCCGCCGACTCGCCTTCCATGACGCCCATGCGACCGGTCGGCCAGGAGAAGATGAAGTCGGGGTCGAAGCCCTGACCGGCCATCGCGTAGTAGCCGGCACCGCTGGCGTGGTTCACCGTCAGGACGATCTTCGGAGCCGTTGCTACCGCCATCGCTTCCACCATCTTCGCGCCCGCCCGGATGATCCCCGAGTGCTCGGCGTCAGTACCCACCATGAAGCCCGATACATCCTGAACGTAGAGCAGCGGCCTGCGGTGCCGATCGCATGTCTCTATGTAGTAGGCACACTTCTCGGCGCTTTCCGTGTAGATGATGCCGCCGAAACGAGGTGGTCCGGCCCGGTCGTCCTGAACGATCCCCCGGTCGTTTGCCAGAATGCCCACGGGTATACCGCCAATGCGGGCGTCGACGCAGATCATCTCGGACGCATGCTCGGATTGGAACTCGAACCACTCGCCTTCATCGACGATGGTCTCCAGCACGGCCCGCATGTCGTAACCACCGCGGTGATTGTCCGGAAGCAGGTCGTATGCCTCCTCGGGCGCCCGGACCGGCGGCCGCGGTTCCGAGAGTGTCATGGGCATCCGCTGACTGGGCGGCAGATCCGCGACGTACCGGCGGATCGACTCGATGCAGGCCTCGTCGTTCTCAGGCTCGTAGTGGGCGACGGCGGAGATCTTGGTATGGGTGTCGGCACCGCCCAGCGTCTCGGCGTCCACTGTCTGGCCCGTGGCACCCTTCACCAGGTTGGGGCCGCCCAGCCCCATGAAGCTGGTGCCTTTGACCATGAAGATCACGTCGGAGAGCGCGGGCAGGTACGCGCCGCCGGCGATACAGTTCCCCATGACCGCTGAGATTTGCGGCACGCGCAGGTACCGCCGCATGAGCGAGTTGTAGTAGAAGAGCCGTGCGGCCCCGTACTGGCCCGGGAAGACACCGCCCTGATACGGGAGATTGATACCGGATGAGTCGACCAGGTAGATGATCGGGATATGGCAGCGCATCGCCATTTCCTGGGCGCGGAGCATCTTGGGGATTGTCTCCGGCCACCAGGAGCCCGCTTTCACGGTGGCATCGTTGGCCACCACCACGACCTCGCGACCCTCGACGACGCCGTATCCGGTGACCACACCGGCGGCTGGGGCTTTGCCGTCGTACTCGTCGTAGGCGACGAGTAGGCCGACTTCCTGGAAGTAGGAACCCTTGTCGAACAGCAGTTCGAGCCGCTCCCGCGCGGTGAGCTTACCCTCCGAGTGCTGCTTATCGACATACTTTGGGCCACCGCCCCGCCGCAGCTTCGCCTCAAGCTCGCCAAGCTCCTCCGCCAGGCGGCGCATGCGCGGCTTCGATCCCTCCGGCTTCGCAGCCTTCTTCCCCATGCTGTACTCGCTATCAGGCGCTCTGCGCCGCTTGGATCAACCCTCGTCCTCTCCGGCACGGTTCTCCGCGAACCACTCCCGGATATACGCCACGGCCTCCGCGGTACGTGTACCCGGCCCGAAGAGCTGCCCCACCCCCATCGCCTGCAGGCTCTCCATGTCCTCGGAAGGGATGATGCCGCCACCCGTCAACAGCACGTGACCGGCGCCTTCCTCACGTAGCAGGTTGAGGACCCTTGGGAAAAGAGTCATGTGGGCCCCGGAGAGAATGGACAACGCCACCACATCGACGTCTTCCTGGATCACCGCTTGAACGATCTGCTCGGGCGTCTGGTGTAGGCCCGTGTAGATGACCTCCATACCGGCGTCGCGCAGCGCCGCGGCCACCACTTTGGCACCGCGATCGTGACCGTCGAGTCCGGGTTTGCCTACCAGCACACGTATCTTGCGTTCTGTCATAGCGTTGAGAAGTGTGAGGTTAGTCGGAACTCGCGACCGCAAAATACCTGCGGCCTCAGACCCCGGCAACCTTGCCAAGCGCCGTTCGCAGCCGTTCCGCCGCCGTCTCGGGCGCCGTCGACAAGATCCGCACCCCGATCCCCATCTCGAACCCCGCGCTCACGGCATGACGCGGGATGATCTGCAGGTACCAGGGAAGCACTTGTTCGGCTGCGCTTCTCAGCGGCGCCGTATGAAGGATCGAGTTGTAGTCCGGGTCTCCCAGAGCGGCGGCGAGCGCCTGGGTCGCACGCCGCAGAGCGTCGCCCAACTCCCGCAGCCCCTGGTCGTCGACCCCGTCGAAGCGCGGCGGCAACTGGCGCGGCACGATCCAGATCTCGTGGCCGTGTGTGGCGGCGAAGGGCACGAACGTGGCGAGCCGCTCCGTCGCCTCGACCAGCCTCGCGCCGTCCTCCACCTCCGCCTCTACCATCTCGAGAAGCAGCACCGTTCCGCCCGTGGCGACGTGGGCTCGAGAGCGACCGAGGACGTCGGCGACGAAGGGCGGCACGAACGGAAGGCCGGCCAGCTGGGAGTGTGGATGCATCAGCGACGCGTGGGCCAGCCGCCCCTGATTGCGGAAGATCACCACTTGTTCGATCCGCGGATCGGCGGCGGCCGCTGCGAAACGGTCACGGCACGCCTGCAGCACCTCCAGGCTTTCATCGGAGCTGAGCCGCGCAAGGTCAGTATTGTGGATCGGGGTCTCGACAATCACCTCGTGCCGACCCACTGCGGGCTCGACCTGCCCGATAGAGCCGGGCTCGCCCACATCCGCCGGCATCTCCTCGAGCAGCACCGGGTACTTGTTGCCCACTACGCGCACGCGCCAGCCCGGACCTTCCCCCACCCGACCACCGGGAAGTCGAAACAGTTCCTCGGTCGCCTGCCTTTCGTTCCCGGGGCAGAACGGACATTCGGGGTCGAACGGTCGAGACTTCTCGCGTTGCCGCGGAGCCTCTGTTGGGAGGGGACGCTCTGCCCTTCCGGGCGCGACGATCACGCGTTCGCCGGTCAGGGCGTTGGTGCGGACGTGAGGTACGTCAGTAGTCAGTAGTCGGTGAACGGTAGCCGGTGAACGTTCAACGTTTGATGTTCAACGTCAAAGGTTCGACGTTCGAGTGTGTTGTTCAACGTCCGATGTTCGACGGTCACCCCGACACCTAGAAGAACAACGGTTCCCTGAACCTTCCGTATATCCTCTCGAGCGCGTGCCTGATCTCGCCGAGCGTGGCATACACGCGAACCGCGTCGAGCATCAGGCCCATCAGGTTCTCATCGTTCTCGGCCGCCTCAGCCAGGCGCTCGAGCGCTCGATCGACCGCGGTCTGACTGCGCCGAGCCCGCAGTTCGGTGAGTCGCTGTCGCTGCTTCTCCTCGATTTCGGGGCCGATCCTCAAGAGATCGATGGAGAGGTCCTCGTTGCCGCCGGTGAAATCGTTAACGCCGACGACGATGCGCTGATTCGTTTCCACCTCGTGCTGGAAGCGCTCGGCGGATAGCGCGATCTGACCCTGGAAGTGGCCCTCTTCGATGCCCTTCACTACGCCGCCCATCTCATCGATCTCAGCGAAGATGCGCTCGGCGTCCTCCTCCGTTCTGTCGGTCAACGACTCCACGTAGTACGAGCCGGCCAACGGATCGATCGTGTTCGGCACACCCGTCTCGTAGGCCAGGATCTGCTGGGTTCGCAGGGCGATACGGACCGCCTTCTCCGTGGGCAGCGCCAGCGTCTCGTCCAGAGCGTTGGTGTGCAGTGACTGCGTGCCGCCCAACACCGCCGCCAGCCCCTGGTAGGCCACACGCGCGATATTGTTCTCCGGCTGCTGAGCCATCAGCGACACACCCGCCGTCTGCGCGTGGGTGCGGAGCCGCCAGCTGTCCGGGCTCGTCGCCCCGTACACATCCTTCATGTGGCGCGCCCAGATGCGGCGTGCGGCGCGGAATTTGGCGATTTCCTCGAAGAAGTCGTTGTGGACGTCCCAAAAGAAGGAGAGCCTGGGGGCGAACTCGTCGACGTCGAGGCCACGCTCGATCCCCTTCTCTACGTAGGTGAAACCGTTCTTCAGCGTGTAGGCGAGCTCCTGCACGGCGGTGGATCCGGCCTCACGGATGTGGTAACCGCTGATCGAGATGGTGTTGAACTTCGGCGCGTTGACCGAAGACCACTCGAAGATGTCGGCGATGATCTTGAGCGCCGGTGCCGGCGGGAAAATCCAGGCATGCTGCGCCATATACTCTTTAAGGATGTCGTTCTGGATCGTACCCCGGAGTTCTTTCAGGTCGACACCCTGCTTCTCGGCTGTCGCCAGCAGGAAGCAGTAGAGCATCATCGCCGGGCCGTTGATGGTCATGGAAACGGAGACGTCCTTCAGCGGGATGCCGTCGAACAGCGTCTCCATGTCGGCCAGGCTCGAGATCGCCACGCCGCAGACCCCGACTTCACCTTCCGAGCGTGGATCATCGGAGTCGTACCCCATGAGTGTCGGGAAGTCGAAGGCCACCGACAGCCCGGTCTGCCCATGATCGAGGAGGTACTTGTAGCGCAGGTTGGTCTCTTCCGAAGTGCCGAACCCGGAGAATTGGCGCATCGTCCAGAGTCGGGTCCGATACATCGTTGTGTACGGTCCCCGCGTGAACGGATACTCGCCGGGGAAGCCTAGCTTCTCGGCGTAGTCCGGCTGGTAGGCGCCCGCGTCGAACGGCGTGTAGAGCGGTTGGACCTCCGACCCCGAGAGGGTATCAAACAGGACGTCTTCTCGCTTCGGCATGGACCCATACTTGCCCAACCACGCCGCGCGCTCGCGCCGCAACCTCTCGAGTTCCGCCTTCAACTCCTGGTTCTCGGCGGAAAGCTCATCAACGGACAGCCTCTTCTTCTTCTCAGCCATACTCTCTTTTGGTCAATGAAGATTGGCCACCGGACACCGGCTACCGGCTACCGGCTACCGTCTTCAGTATCTCCGCAGCGACATCGTACGGCGTCCGGCTTCCCGATTCCAGGTCCGCACGGGCGGCGTCGAGGATCGCCTCGCCTTGGCCGTCCCGCCAGACCCGGGTCCTGAGCCCGCGATCGACTACTGCGCGGACCCGCTCCAGCAGCCGCTTGGCGCGGCGTTCCGCCAGCTCACCCGTCTCTTTCAAGGTCGCGTAGTGGCTCTCCAGCGCTTCCAAGAGCTCCGGGACCCCTTCACCGTCGTGGGCGGTGGTGAGCAGTACCGGGATCTCCCATGGCTGCGGATTGTCCACCCCGGCCCCCTCGGTCGCAGCGCCGCCCGCCTTCTCACCTTCCGCCAGGCGCTTCGCCATCGCGTTGAGATCCACACCGTGGTGGGCCGGCACGCGATCGAAGACCTGCCCCTGGCGGATACGGAGAATCGTCTTGAGTTCACCCGCCGCGCGGGTTGCCTCCGGCCGGTCCGCCTTGTTGACGACTAAGATGTCGGCGATCTCCATCAGGCCGGCCTTCATCGCCTGGATCGAGTCGCCCGACTCGGGTGTCAGCACAACGACGGTCGTATCTGCCGCTTCGGCTATCTCGAGCTCCGATTGGCCGACGCCTACGGTCTCGACAACCACTCGCTCGAAGCCAAAGGCGTCCATGAGGTCGGCAACCTCCCGGGTCGTCGTCGCCAAGCCGCCCTGCGACCCCCTGCTCGCCATCGACCGGATGAACACACCGTCATCACCGGCCGTTCCGGTCATGCGGATGCGATCGCCCAACAGCGCCCCGCCGGTAAACGGTGAAGTGGGATCGACCGCCACGACTCCGACCCGCTCGCCGTCCTTCCGCACCACCTTGGCCAAGCCGTAGATGAGCGTGGACTTCCCCGCCCCGGGCGGCCCGGTAATCCCAATCCGGTGCGCACGGCCGACTCGATCGTGTAGCGCGCTCAGCAGCCGCTCGAACCCGGGCCGGGCGTTCTCCACCCACGAAATAGCCCGGGCCAGAGCCCGGGCCTCACCCGCTTCGAACGCCTCCAGTAGCTTGCGTTCGCTGGACTTGAGATCGTTCACCTCAACCCCGACTCTATGGTACCCACGCAAAATAACCGATCTGCCCGCCCTCTTACAGCCCTAGTCGGAAGCGGAGGACCACTCGCTGCGGGCTTGCGGGGTCGCCGGCGGGCGGTCTCGCTTCGGATACACCACCTCCGCTCGGACCGCCCGCCCGGCTCCCTGGCTTAGTGACCGGAGTCCGTGAGCGTTCGTGGGAGGCGCTGGGGGTCCTGCGAGCGAAACTCGTGAGCGAGCACGATGGTGCCTTATTCTCGCTGGTGCACGCGAGCGGTGAAGCTCGAGGGCCCCCACGCCGACCCGCGAGCCCGGAGCGATCAGAGGTGGGGCAGCAGAATCCAGCTCGCGAGACTGAGCAGGAAGAAGAACCCGAAGATATCGGTGAGCGCGGTGAAGAAAACCGCTGAAGCGACCGCCGGATCGACGCCCAGCTTCTCGAGCAGTACCGGTACGAAGGCGCCGGCGAAACCGGCCACGATCAGGTTGCCCCACATAGCGAGCAGCACGACCAACCCGAGGCTGAGGCTGCCCTCGGGCAGCAGGAAGCCGACGAGCGCCGCCAAGAGGCCGATGGCTGCCCCGTTGACAAGCCCTACTGTCAACTCCTTGATCACGACCCTCCGGGCACCGGAACGCTCAGGTGAGAGCGCGAGTCTCCTGACGGTCACTGCCAGGGCCTGTGTGCCCGCATTGCCGCCCAGCGCGGCGATTACCGGCATGATGGCGGCGAGGATGACGATTTGCTCGACCGTCTCCCGGTACAGGTAGATGATCACCGCCGCGATCGATGTGGTCAGCAAAGCGACGGCAAGCCACGGCAAACGGTTCTTCACCGCCTGGCCAACGCCGCCGTGCAGGTATTCCTCGTCCAATACGCCGGAGAAGCGGAGGATATCCTCGGTGGTCTCCGCCTCGACGATGTCCATCACGTCGTCGAAGGTGATGCGGCCGATCAGGCGGTCGGCGGGATCGACGACCGGAACCGAGACAAGGTTGTAGCGGGACATCATACGTGCCACTTCCTCCTGGTCCATCGTAGCCGGTACCGCCGCCACGGCCGACTCGATCAACTGACGTATCGGGGTGGCCGGCTGCGAGACGATCAGGTTCTGAAAGGAGACCGTTCCCTGCAGCCTGCCGCCTTCATCTACGACGAAGACCGTGTAGTATTCCTCGCCCTCGGCGACCTGCCGGCGGATCTCCGCGATAGCTTCACCGACCGAGGCACTCTCCTGCACCGCGACCACCTGAGTGGTCATTACGCCGCCGGCCGACTCCTCGTCGTAGGCCAGCAGGTCCCGGATATCCTCGGCCTCCTCATCCGGCAGCTGCGCCAGGACTTCCTGCTGCTTATCCGCCGGCAGCTCACCGATGATGTCGGCGGCGTCATCGACGGACAGCTCGTGAACGAGCTCGGGGACCCGTTCGGGAACGGCGATCAGCAGCTCTTCCGGATGCTCCTCCTCCTCCATCTCGGCGAGGGTCTCGGAGGCGAGCTCGTCCGGGAGCACGTGGAGCACGGGCGCGCGCTCCTCCTCGTCGAGCAACTCCAACAGGTCGGCAAGGTCGCTGGGGTGGAAGGCCTCGAGGTGACGGCGGAGCTTCTCCTCCTCGCCGGCTTCGAGGAGTTGGCGGACCCGCTCGACGTTCGCTTCCAGCGCCTGCGGATCGCTCACCCTACCGCCGCCCCCATGGCTAGACATTCTTCGCGCCCAGCTTCTGTGCGAGCTCCGGGGTCACCGCTCCGGCCGAGACCACCAGCTTGAAGCCCTCCTCCACGCTCATATCGAGGCGCCGCACCTGATCGCGTGGCAGAAACACGATGTACCCCGAGGTCGGGTTAGGGGTGGTCGGAAGGAAGATCGACACCGAATCCGCTTGAGTGGTATCGCTGATCTCCTGAGCCGCCTCGCTGGTGAGAAACCCGATCGCCCAGCAGCCGGGGCGCGGGTACTCCACGAGCACGCATGCCTTGAAGAACTGGCGATCCTCTCCAATGATCTGCTCGACGATCTGACTCGCCGCGCTGTATATCGTGCGCGTGAGCGGAAACTTCTTGAGCCAGTTGCGACCGAGTGTGATGAACTCGCGTCCCACCGCCTGATGAGCGGCCCAGCCCACAGCGATTACGATCGCGATCAGCACGATGAGCCCCAGGCCGGGGATCCGGATGCCGATCACGTTGAACAGGCGCCCCAAGATCCTGTCCAGGTTGGCGAAGATCCACAAGAGCACGTACGCCGTCACTCCAACCGGCGCGATTACAACGATGCCGGTCAGGAAGTAGCGCCTGATCAGTTGAAAAAGGGTCTTGTCTTTTGCCATAGCGATTCACCCGGCCTAACTCTATTCAGAAGCAGGCAATTCGTCTACAGTGGCACGTATCTCGGACCTTGGGCCTCGAGCCCTCGTCATTGAGGGTCTTCTTGGAATCTGGGTGTTGGATGTCGGATTCTTGATATTGACTACAATACCCGGGACAGGATCTCTTCTTGACGCCGGAACATCTCGCTTCCCACACGCTCCGGCCCCTCAGGGTGGTCGTAGCCGAGCACATGCAGCACCCCGTGCACCACGAGCCGCAACAGCTCCTCCCGCAGCTCGACTCCGTAGTCCCTAGCCGATTCTTCCGCCACAGCAGGGCAGATGTACACATCACCCAGCGGATCCGCTGGCTCGGCCAGATTAAAGGCGATCACATCGGTGGGGCCCGTTCGCCCGAGGTGGGCCGCGCCGAGGGCGGCTATGGCGGGGGCATCGACGAAGGTGATCGAGATCTCACCGCCCTCGACACCTTCAGCTTCCGCTGTCAGCATCACCGCCCGTTCCACTTCAGCCGCATCGAGGACTGAGGCGGTCTCCAGTTTGTTAGCGTGGACGACAAGGCCGGGCGGTGTCACGATGCGCCAGGTA
The DNA here is from genome assembly GCA_039589355.1 of Gemmatimonadota bacterium. Lineage (GTDB taxonomy): Bacteria > Gemmatimonadota > Gemmatimonadetes > Palauibacterales > KS3-K002. The sequence goes on from JBDHHM010000012.1 coordinate 16,236, forward strand.
CCGCCGGTTCCTCCGCCTCCGCGGCCTGACTGTTCTGCAACGGATAGTCGAGGCGGTGGTGGTACATGCTGGTGAGCACCTTCACGAACTGCTGCTTGATGAGGTCGATCTCGCGCATCGTGAGAGGCGCCTCGTCCAGCTGGCCTTCGGAGATCTTGAATCCGGCCACCCGGTCGACGAGCTCCGCGATCCCCTCGGGCGTAGGATCCTGGAGCACGCGCGCCGCCGACTCGACGGAATCGGCGATCAGAACGATGGCCGTCTCTCTGCTCTGCGGCTTCGGGCCGCCGTAACGGAAGTCTTTCGAGTTGGGCTCGATGTCAGGGTCGAGCTCCGCCGCCCGATCCCAGAAGAAGCCGATCTTCTGGGTCCCGTGGTGCTCGGTGATGAACGCCTTCACGGTATCGGGCAGCCGCGCTTCCTCAGCAAGCTCGAGCCCGTCGT
>JBDHHM010000013.1:0-18770 GCA_039589355.1 Gemmatimonadota bacterium
GTTGATGCAGGCCGGAGAGGATCTCAAGAAATCGCTGGAGGAGTTGGAGGAGAGGTTGTGGACGCCGCCGGGCACGACCAAGGGCATCGTCTATACTACGGATGTGTATGGGCGGCTCGGCTATGTCCGGGGCTCCCTGAGCTCTTCGTGGGATGCGCCGACGCAGTCTCAGGAGACCTACCTGACGGCTGTCGAGGAGCAGCTGCAGGAGATAATCGCCGACTTCAACCGCGTATTTGCCGAGGACGTGGCCGCGTTCAGGGGTCAGGTCGAGGAGGCCGAGCTCGAGTTCGTCGGTGCGAAAGAGCCGCTGGAGATACCGGTGCGCTGATCGACTACGAGGGCCGTGATACAGAGGGGGCGCCGTGATGGCGCCCTCTTGCTATGTCGGGCGACCCCGCGAACGAGGCGCTAACGGATACCGGTGAAGGCCTCGAGGCTGATGCCTATGCCCACGGTCACGACAACCTGCCTGCCCCCCTCGACCTCGTAGCGCACCTCGCCGTAGGGTCTGACGAGGGCGTCGTAGATCAGCCCAGCGAGAATATTGAGCCCGGCCTTCGTCTCCGAGATCGGCGGACCCCCAAAAGGGTCGGGCTTCAAGACGTGCGCCAGGTTCAGGCCCAGCCCCATGTAGGCCGTGACGATGCGCAACGTCGGCCTCGTCACCAGGTTGGCGTTGATCTCCCAGTAGTCGTCGATCTCATCGCCCTCAGGAAGAAACCAGTCGAAGGAGCCCACAAATACCAGAGGAAACTGATCGACCGGTAGTTGGACGGTGGCCCGGGCGCCGATGCCAAAGTCGTAGTCCTCCGCCCAGTTACCCTGCACCCCCAGCCCGATCTGCGCCTGCAGGTCGACCGGATATCCGGCCAAAGTCAGAAGGCAGCTCAGAAACAGTGCTCTCTTCATCCGTCGTACCTCTGGAATGGAGTGACTGGTAGCATTGGGCGTGACCTCGTCGGACCCCGGGCAAGATCAGGAGGGCTTCTCGGGGCGTCAAGAGAGGGCTCGGCTGCGCAGGGCTTGACGCGGAGCGTTGCGGGCGATATAGTTGGTACTACCAACTAGTGGGCCAGGGAGCCGGTTAGGGGCGGGGCGCCCGGCCAGACTGACGAATCGATAAGGTACGAGAGCACGTACTGGAGGTAGAGATGAGCGAGGAGAAGGGGATCCGGGAGGCGGTCCGCCGGCGTTACGCGGCGGCGGCTCGCGAGGTTGCCGAAGCGGGGCGCTCAAGCTGTTGCGGTCCTGCGGAGGCGGGCCCGAGTTGCTGCGACTCGGCGGAGAAGAGTGTAATATCGAGTGACATCTACACGGCGGAGGAGGTTGCGGAGGTTCCGGAGGCGGCGGCGCAGGCCTCGCTGGGGTGTGGGAATCCCACGGCGCTGGCGGAGTTGAGTGTGGGCGAGGTGGTGCTGGATCTCGGGTCGGGTGGTGGGATCGACGTCCTGCTGTCGGCTCGCCGAGTCGGCCCGACGGGCAAGGCGTACGGCGTCGACATGACGGACGAGATGTTGGAGTTGGCACGTCGCAATCAACAGGAAGCGGGTGTAGAGAACGCCGAGTTCCTCAGGGGTACGATCGAGGACGTGCCGCTCCCCGACGCGAGCGTCGACGTGGTGATCTCGAACTGCGTGATCAACCTGTCGACGGACAAGGACCGGGTTCTGGGTGAGGCGTATCGCGTCTTGAGGCCGGGTGGACGGTTCGCCGTCTCGGATATCGTGTTCCAGGGCAGGGTGCCAGAGGTGGTACGTCGCAGCATCGAGGCCTGGAGCGGCTGCGTGGCGGGAGCGCTGCACGAAGATGAGTATCGGGCCAAGCTCGCCGCAGCCGGGTTTGCCGACATCGAAATTGAGATCACGCGGACGTATGAGGCGGCGGAGCTGAAGGAGCTGGGCAGGGCGTTCGGCATCGAGGTTGAGGACGAGTGGCTCACGGACGCGAGCTTCAGCTCGGCGTTCGTGAGGGCCAGACGGCCGGAGTAACGGCCGTCGGCGCGCTCCGTTGCCATTGTGCTGGGTGTGTGGCTAATCTCCCGGCGGATGGACCGGAGACATGGACGGTCGCCGGACGGTAACGGGGAAAGGCGACGGGTTAACGACGGCCTGTGAAGGATATCCAGAGAAGTAGAATCCAACTGTACGGGCGTGTCTTGGTGGCGGCGCTGGCGTGGCTTTGTTGCGCGGGCGCCGCCTGGCCACAGGAACCGGATACGCTTTCCCCACCCGATAGCGTTGTCGCGATCGGAGGATTGACGGTGCGGGTCGCCCGCCCGGTCACGACGGCGGGGGGCGCGAGCGCGTTGACGGTGGGGATCGACTCGGTACCGGCGGCGCCGGCGCCGACGCTCGAGGATGTGCTTCGCCGTATGCCGCTGGTTCAGATCAGAGAGAACTCACGCGGTGAAGCGCAGCCGCAGCTTCGCGGGATGGAGTCACGGCGAGTGGCGGTACTGGTGGACGGAGTGCCGATAACGCTCGGCTGGGACAACCGAGCCGACCTGAGCATCGTGCCGTTGACGGCGGCCCGGCAACTGACGGTTGTGCGCGGCCTGTCATCGGTGCTTCACGGGCCGAACGCGCTCGGTGGTGTGGTGCTGGTGTCTATCGGCGACGGTTCTACCGAGGTCGAGCCGCCGCCGATGCAGTTGGCCGGGGGGCTGGACAATCTCGGCAACACGAGCCTGGCACTGGGGTTGGCGACGCTGTTCGACGGCGACGCAGGCGAGCTGGTTCTGCGTGCCGGCGGCGGTTACCGTAATCGTTCTGCCGTGCCGTTGGCGTCGGGTGTCGAGCAGCTTTCGCTTGGTGATCCTGATGAGCGGCTGAACAGCGACTTCGAGCACGGCAACGGGTACGTGGTGGCGCGCTACGAAGCTGACGGAGGTGAGTGGGTCTCGCTCTCCTCGTTCGGCTTCGTATCCGAGCGCGGCGTGCCGCCGGAGCTCCACACGACGGATCCGCGGCTCTGGCGCTACCCGAAGTCGTCGCGCTGGGTCACGGCGCTGTCGGCCGGCACCGGTTGGTCACAGACGCCGTGGGGCCAGGGCGACCTGGAGGCCAGCGTGGGGCTCGACTTCGGTGAAACGGGAATCGATACCTACGAGAGCCTGGCGTACGACTCGATAAACGGCGGCGAAGAGGGGAAGGACCGAACGCTGTCGTTGCGCCTGCTCGGCGATCACACACTGGGTGCCGGGATTCTGCGCAGCGCCTTCACCTTGGCCGAGACGCGGCACAAGGAGCTCATCGAGCCGGATGAGCGTGCCACGTATCGACAGCGGCTCTGGAGCCTGGGGATCGAGGTGGAGCAGCCGCTGTTCGACGGCGGTGGGTCCGCGCCACGGGCGCGCCTGAGCGTGGGAGTGAGCGTCGACGGCTCCGACACGCCGGAGACGGGTGGTCGGCCGTCCCGGGATGCCATTTGGGATTGGGGTGCTCGGGCCGGCGGCACACTGGCGATCGGTGACGGGAACGTTCTACTGCACGGCGGCCTGAGCCGACGCGTCCGCTTCGCGGCGCTGCGCGAGCTCTACTCGGGTGCGTTGGGGAGGTTCGTGGTTAACGAGGACCTCGATCCCGAGGTGCTGGGTGTGGCTGAGCTGGGGCTCACCGCGGGAACGCGCGGGCTCGAGCTGCAGGTCGTAGGGTTCTATCAGCGCCTGACCGACGCGATCGTTCGCGTCAGCCTGGGCGACGGGAGGTTGCAGCGTCAGAACCGCGACCGGATCCGCAGCCTCGGCGTGGAGCTCCTGGCGACCTATCAGTGGCCTCGGTTCTCGTTGACAGGTGACCTGACGATCAAAGACGTTACGCAGGAGGACCCGACCGTACCCGAAGGTCAGGAACACCCGGAGTACCAACCGTGGATTGCCGGCGGCCTGGGGCTCTCGGCGCCGCTGGGCTTCGAGATCTGGAGCACGGGGCGGTTGCGACACCTGGGGCCCCGATACTGCGTGCACCCGGACCTCGACGGCCAGGTTCGGTTGAGTAGCGATACGTGGCTGGACCTCGAGCTCGGCCGCGGCTTCGGCCTCGGCGGCTACTCGCGCCGCCTCGAGTTGGTGCTGGCACTGGACAACATCACCGACACGGCCGTATACGATCAGTGTGGACTGCCGCAACCTGGGCGGCTGTTACGTTTACAGTTTCGTATTTTCTGAGCCGCTAAGATGAGTGAAGGCGCGCGGAAAAAACCTCTGACTTTCATCCTGCCTGCCGTCGTGGTCGCCGGGTTGGTGCTCGCCATATTGATTCCGGTGAGCGGTGCGACTCAGACGGTGACGGAGATCGTCGCGCGCTGGTTCTTCGCCGTCTTCTGCACGCTGTACGCCGTCGTCCAGGGGCGGCTCTACTTCAAGTTCCGCCGGAAGGAAGAGGCGGAGGCGTATGTGGGAGTGCCGCTCGCGGCACACGCCGTGTTCACGGTCATCTGGGCCGTGCTCGCCGTGGCAGCGATCGTCTACGGCATCCTCGACGTGGGTGGTCTGTACGAGACCGTCGGCTGGGTGACGATCGTGCTGATGATCTGCATCCAGCTGATCGTCCTCGGGCGACTGGATCAGCGGGTACAGCTCTAGGATCGGCTGCGGCTGGGAGTCGCCGGTCCTTCTACTACTTACGGTCCTCGGCCGGTGCGAGGTACGTACTCTCGAGGATAGCTACGTACTCGGCGAGTGGCATCAGCCCGAGTTCAGCGCGGCGCGCGTGTACATTTTCCGGGTCTTCGATGGGTTCCAGGACGATTTCCCCGTCGATAATCGCGGCTTGAGTGCCATAGCGTTGCGGTTTTCCCTCCTGCACGAGCACTCGGTCAGTAAGAAGCGCCATCTGTTGCTTCGACGCATCTCCCTGCTCGGCCGCCTCAGTCAACAGCGGCAGGACCTGTTTTTGGAATTCGCCTGATGGACTGTGCTGCACGAGGAGGAACGCCGCGTCGGCGCCTTCTTGGCCGACGAGGCTGGCGCCCGGCCATCCGTGGGCACGGATGATCTCGCCGATACGCGCCGAGCGAGCCGAGTCTGCCTGCAGAATACGCATCATGGCTACCGTGTCCCTTGCCGCCGCCGCAGCCATGAGCCCCTGCCTGTCTCGCTGGTCTTCTTCGGCTAACCTTACCAGCTCATCGCGGAGCTCGACATCGAGCTCTGTTTCTCCTCCGTTGCGGCTCGAATCGCTCCCGCATCCGTAGGACAGGAACAGAGCTATGCCCGCGGTGATCAACAGTCTCGAGCGATCTAGATCTCGCAGTCCGGTGCCTCTCTTCGGTCGTTGGTGGTCTGGCGCGGCAACACGGCTCGCTACTAACTGCTCGCTGCGGCTGGGACCCTTCACCTCCGGGTTGCGTTATAATGGCGAGCGGCGCGTCGAGTTGCCAGGACTTCGTTGCGCGTCGATCTGAGGAGATAGAGAGTGAAGCGAGCCATGCCGGTCGTGTTTACGGTCGTGTTCTTCTGTGCCTTGGCGGCCGCCGGGTGTTCGGATTCCGGCGGACCGAGCGGATGCGACTGTGAGCCGGGTGATACCGAACTGGCGGTGGAGCTGGTGGCCGACGGCCTCAGCAACCCGCTCTACCTGACGACGCCGGCCGGCGACTCCAGGCTGTTCGTCGTCGAGCAGGTGGGCCGGGTGCGGATCGTGGAGAACGGACAGCTCCTGGGTACGCCGTTCCTCGATATCACTGATCGCGTGGCCAGCGGCGGCGAACGCGGACTGCTGAGTATCGCCTTCCATCCCGACTACGCATCCAACGGCTACTTCTATGCCAGTTACATCGACGACGGCGGCGATACGCGGATCGAGCGCTATTCGGTGACCGGCGACCCTAACGTCGCCGACCCGGGCTCGGTCGATTCGGTTCGCTACGTAGAGCAGCCGTTCAGCAACCACAACGGTGGGCTGATCGTTTTCGGGCCGGACGGCATGCTCTACATAGGGCTCGGCGATGGTGGTAGCGGTGGCGATCCGGGCGGTAACGGTCAGAACCGCAACACGCTACTGGGCGCGCTGCTTCGCATCGATGTGGACGGCGGCGATCCGTTCGCCGTGCCGGCCGACAACCCGTTCGTGGGTGATCCCGGCGGTCGCGACGAGATCTGGGCCTACGGGCTACGTAACCCGTGGCGCTTCTCGTTCGATCGCGAGGCGGGCGACCTGTACATCGCCGACGTGGGACAGAACCGCTGGGAGGAGGTGAATGTGGTGCCGGCCGACTCGGGCGGCGCGAACTTCGGGTGGAACGTCATGGAGGGGACGCACTGCTTCCCCTCCGATCCCTGCGACTCGAGTGACCTGGTGCCCCCGGCGGTCGAGTACGGCCACGGCGAGGGCTGCTCGGTTACCGGCGGTTACGTCTACCGCGGGAGCGCGATCCCCGAGATCCGCGGGCACTACTTCTATTCCGATTTCTGCGGTGGCTTTCTGCGCAGCTTCAGGTTCTCCGGCGGCACGGCGAGTGAGAGACGCGAGTGGAACGTGGGCGACCTGGGGGCCGTGCTGTCGTTCGGTGAAGATGCCGACGGCGAGCTCTATATGCTGTCCGGGGACGGCAGGCTATACAAGCTGGTGGCGGCGGAGCAGAAGAAAGCGGCGCTAGAGGAAACATGATTGCACGCGCCTGGCACGGTGTGACGTCGGCGGCGAAGGCGGACGAGTACTTCGTCTTCTACTAGATGGCCGGCGGGCTACTCGTAGCGCAGCGATTCGACGGGATCGACCTTGGCGGCGCGGCGTGCCGGCAGGACGCCTGCTGCGAGTCCGATGAGGACGAGCGTGAGCACGCAGATGAGAGCGATGGGTATGGACAGCTTCGGGTTGGCCAGGTAGACCGCGGCGCCGTCGTCGGCGGGCAGGCTGTCGACGAAGAGGACGACAGCGATGGAGAAGGCGAGTCCGATGCCGCCACCGGCGAGAGTGAGGCCGAGGGCCTCGAAGATGAACTGGTTCATGATGTGGCGCTTCTTGGCGCCGATGGCGAGCTTGATGCCGATCTCCTTGGTGCGCTCGCGGACCACGACGTACATGATGTTGGCGACGCCGATGCCGGCGACGAGCAGTGTGAGGACGCCGACGAGTCCGAGGAAGATCTCGATGCCGAGGGCGATGGTGTTGCTCATCTCCTCGTCCTCGATGAAGTCCCACATTGGGAGCGCGCGCTCGTCCTCCGGGTCGAACTTGTAGCGGGCACCGAGCACACGGTTGAGCTCTGCCTTGACGAACTCGGCTCGTCCGGGGTCGCGCGGTCGGAGGAGCAGATGGTTCACGTAACGGTGGCCGTAGATGCTCCTGAGTGTGGAGGCCGGGATGATGGCGCGGCGCGAGTCGGGGCCGTTGTTCATGCTGTCCTGGAACTTCTTCTGCATGACGCCGATGACCGTAAACGGCAGGTCGTCGAGCATCACGGTCTGGCCGACCGGGTCATCGCTACCGAACAGCTCCTCGGCGATCTCATCGCCCAAGAAGAGAACGCGACGCCGCTCGTCGAGGTCGGGCATGTTGATGAAGCGACTGCCGGCGGCGGGGTACATGCGCCGCATGTCCTCGAAGGCGGGGTACACACCCTCCATGTAAGTCGTGGTCTTGTTTTCCCCGACTTCCAGGGTCGTGCCCCAGATACCGTAGGAGGGGCTCACCAGGTCGATCTCTTCGATCGAGCGGGTGATCAGGTCGAGGTCTTCTTCCATGAGGCGGATTCTCCTGCCCCTGGGTAGGCCCTCGAACTCCTGGCTGGTAGTCCCCCCGTAAACCATGAAGATGCGCTCGCCGGCGTTGAGCAATCCCTTCACGATCGAGTGCCTTAAGCCCTCACCGAAGGCGAGCAGCAGCACGACGGCGATAGTGCCCCATGTAATGGCGAACATGGTGAGCAGCACGCGGGTCTTCTGCCCTTTCAGGTCACCGATGAACTCTGCGAGCAGTATGCGCCACATGTTCTAGTACCTCAGGCACTCGACGGGATCGAGGTTCGCAGCTCTACGTGCGGGGAAGTATCCGGCGAGCAGCGCCACGCCCGTCAGCAGGGTCACGGTGGCGACGGCGACGGCGGGCGAGATCGTCGGCACGCCGATGAACTCCTGAAGCGGCATATACTGCCCCACGGTTACGAGGCCCCAGGAAATGAGGAAGCCCAGCACGGCACCTGCGCCGACGACCACGAACGTCTGGCCGAGGAACTGGAGCATGATGTCGCGCTTGCGGGCGCCTATGGAGCGTCGAATCCCGATCTCGCGGGTCCGTTCCTTGACGACGATGTACATGATGTTGGCGACACCTATGCCGCCGACGGTCAACGTGAAGGCGCCGACGACGCCGAGGAAGATGTTCATTCCGAGGAATATCGCACTGATGATCGTCTCGAATTCGCTGGTGTCCCACTCCCAGATGGCGTCCTCGTCGGTGGGGTCGAAGCGGTATTTGCGACCCAGCACCTCGTTCATGCGCCGCTCGACCGCCTCGACGACCTCGGGGCTGCTCGTGCGATAGATGATGTTGGCTAAATAGCGGTGCCCGAATATCGCTTTATGGGTGCTGGACGGGATGAAGACGCGGTCGCGGTCGCGCGAGTTATAAGACGAGTTTTGCTGCTTTTCCATCAGCACACCGATGACGGTGAACGGCACGTCGCCGACGAACACGATCTGTCCGACGGCGTCATCGCCCTCGAAGAGTAGCTCCTCGAGCTCGTTGCCGAGGAAGGCGACGCGTCGCCGCTCGTCGATGTCGGCCTGGCTGATGAAACGCCCACCCCAGTCGGCGATGACGTTTCGCATATGGCCGTAGACCGGGTAGACGCCGGTGATGTTGGGGAAAGCGCTGTTGCGTCCGCGGCGCACCGGCACGGCACGCGTGCTGTACTCCGGACTGATCTCTACGATGTCCGGGATCTCCTGCTGCAGGAGCTGGACGTCCTCCTCCTGCAGGCGGATATAGCGGCCCTCGGGGAAACCCTCGTACGATTTGGTGGTGCGGTTGCCGAAGAGGATGACGATCCGCTCACCCAGTCCGTGCATCCGCTTGCGGGTCTGCTTCTCCATGCCGACGCCGAAGGCCAGAAGGACGATCACGGCGACCGTACCCCAGGTGATCCCCATGATGGTGAGGATCGTGCGCAGCCGCTGGGTGCGGATGTCGTTGAAAAAGTCCTTGAAGTTCCGAAAAACCTGCACGCTCAGAATCCTTGCCTGGCTCCGTTACTCTGCAGGGGGTGACCAGTGGCCGGTGGCCGGTAGCCGGTATGGCTGACCACCGGCCACCGGCTACCGCTCACCGGCTACCGTTTACTCGATTTCCCGCGGCGGTGCCTCGACGATCTTCTCGCCCTCCTCCAACCCCGAGAGAACCTGGATGTTGATCGCGTCGCTCAGTCCGACCTCGATAACTCGCTCTTCCTGGGTGCCATCCTCGAGCAGCACGGTGACCTTGGCCACGTCGTCTTCGAAGGTGACCAGCCGTTCGGGAATAATCAGGACATCCTCGCGGCGATCGATGATCACGTCGGCGTTGGCGGAGTAGCCAGCGCGCAACACGACGTCCGATTCATCGAGTGTGATCTCGATCGGGAAGACCGTCGAGTTGTCCTCGGTGCGTGCTTTGAGCGAGATCTTGGTCAGCGTGCCCGTGACTACGGCTTTCGGCAGCGCGCCGATCTTGAGTTCGACCGTCATGCCCTCGCTCAGGCGCCCGACGTCGATCTCGTCGACGGTGCCGCGGAAGATGAGTGCGCTCATCTCCGCCATCGTCATGAGCACCGTACCTTCCTGATACGGGTTGAGCGGCGTGACGGGGTCGCCGATCTCGACGTTCTTCTCGAGGATGAAGCCGTCGATCGGCGAGTAGACAATCGCCTCGATGTTCTCGCCGGCGGTCGTGGTGCGGCCTTCCTCGATCAAGGCGAGCCGCTCCTCGGCGAGCCTGACGTTGAGCTCCGCTTCGGCGTAGGCACGCTCGGCGGCCTCGAACTCGTCCAGGGGGATGAGGCCCTGCTCCCTCAAGCGGCGCTTGCGCTCGAGCTCGCGGTTCTGGTTCTCCAACTCAAGCTGGCGCAGCTCGAGCTGGCGACGCGTCTCCACCAGCTCCAGCGGCGTCGGGGTCGGCTTGATCTCCAGCAGCGGTGCGCCGGCCCGTACGAAGTCACCGACCTCGGCGAACTCCCGGCTGACGACGCCGGAGATCTTCGACTTGACGCTGACCTCGACTTCGGGCTCGACCCGGCCCACGGCCAGCGCCTTGTCGACGATCTCGCCCCGCTCGACCTCGACGGTGCGTACCTCGTCGCCGTTCCCACTGCCGTTGCGTACGGCGGCGACCGCTCCAACGCCGACGATCGCGATGGCTACAACCCCGAGGGTGACCTTCGTCCGTCGCTTCATCCTACTGCTCCGTCTCTATAAGTCTTTAGTGTGTAGATATTTGGGTATCGGAGCCCGCTGTGAGCCCATTTCCCGACCGACTCGGTCCTCTCCCGGTGTGCAGTCGAACTCAGGACCTGTGGGAAGGTGGCTCTAGGCGTCACTACGAGCAGGTAGACGGCAGGTTTCAGGAACGGCCCGCCGCCTCCCGGGGACTCCTCATCGGCCGATTTGACAGCCGCAACGGCCGTAGGGTTGGCCTGCCCTACATGAGTCCCCGGAAGAACCCCCCGTCGATGTGGATGGCAGTGCCGGTGATGTATGCGGCGCGCTCCGAGGTGAGGAAAGCTACCAGGTCGCCCAACTCATTCGGGTCGCCCATGCGGCCGGTGGGGATGTTGTCGACCAGTCCGGTCATGACCTGCTCGACGGTCTGGCCGGACTGGGCGGCGCGGGTCTCGGCCAGTTCGGTGACCCGATCGGTGGCCATGTAGCCGGGGCAGACCACGTTCACGGTAATGCCGTCGCCGGCGAATTCCTGAGAGATCGTCTTGGCGTAACCCACGACACCGGGCCGCACCGTGTTCGAGAGGACCATGGCTGGGAGCGGCGACTTCACGGAGATCGAAGTGACGCAGACGATCCTGCCCCAGCCGTTGCGCCTCATGTAAGGGATCGCCGCCTGCGACATGCGGATGGCACTGAGCATGCTCAGCTCCAGGGCCTCGACCCAGGCCTGCGCCGGTGTCTGCGAGCTGGTCGTCGCCGGAGGGCCGCCGGCGTTCGTGACCAGGATGTCGAGACCGCCGAATTCCTTGACCGTGGCCTCGATGAACTCCTGTGGCCCGTTCTCCGTGGCCAGGTCCACGGGGTAGGCGAGGACCTGTTGGCCCGATGTCTCTTGCAGTTCGCGGCCGGTTCGCTCGAGCTGTTCCGCGCCGCGCGCGCAAATCGCTACCCGCGCACCCTCGCGGGCGAGCGCCCCGGCGATGGCTTTGCCGAGTCCGCTGCTCGCACCGCCGACGGCGGCGACTTTGCCTGCGATGCCCAGGTCCATGCATTTACCTCCGCTGATGCGATGCCAAGAGGCGTCGGTGAAAGCGTGTCTGTCAGTGGTCCGGTAGACGCGAAGCTAGGGGCAGGCGTGGCGTTCGCAAGGCGGGCGTAGGTCGGCCGGCGGGGGTCGCCGGCGGGCGGTCTCGCTTCGGATACACCACCTACGCTCGGACCGCCCGCGCGGCTCCCAGGCCGGACCGCGACCTGCGCGACGGGGTTGGGGACCTTGCCAACGACTCGGCGTCAAACGCCGGCGCAGCGCAAGAACGCGTCGGAGCTGTGATCTCTCGTCTGCAGCAGCTCGTGCACCATCTCGTGCTTCACCCCTTCGACGAACAGCAGGTAGTCCGAGTTGATGTAGATGCTGTGGGGAGGCAGCCAGGCCCCTACGTGGTCTCTTCCTGTGTCGCGGTTGATCAGCTGGCCGGCCTCGTACCAGGTGATCTGCTCGAACGGTGCGGTGACCCCGATGCACGCTTCAACCTCGGTCCACCAGGTCCTGTACAGCCGTGGGGGGACGAGGGGATAGACGTCTAGCGGCTCCAAGTTGGACTCGCCGCAGGCGTAGAACGCCAACGGCAGGAGAAGACATGCTCGCAGATAATGCCTCGGGGAGGTCGGCATAGCCGCAAAGCTGTTGCTGTGCGCTCGAATTTGGGTGCCGGGCCCGGATCGGTAGCCGGGCCCAGTGCACTCCCGTCATATGAGATTCTGTCCGTTGAGTATGCAGATGCGGTGCCAGCCGGATGAATTGGGTAAGCCGGGGTACAAGGCGGTCAGAACACAGGCGGCGGGCCGCGTTGAGGGTGCCGCCGACGGATGCTTGCGCCTACCTACTCCACTCGGCTGTCCCGGTCACCCAACATCTCGATGACCCGGCGTCGTGAATGTGAGACACCCGGCACTCAGCGCGACGTCTCAGTCTCCGGGCTCTGGAGGACGGCTTGGGGTTCCTCCTCGGGACACAGGCCCTGCAGGTCCGGCGTCGCCTCCTCGACCACGCGCCAGGCGGTCCAGCGGCTGTGATTCCAGGCTCTCCAGTCCTTCTCTTCCGGCGGCGACCAGCGTTCCAGGATACGCTTCACCGCACAACGATCTTCTTCTTCGAGATCCGGTAGCGCCTCCACCAGACGCGGGACCGCGTCGCCGCTGAGGGAAGTCAAATAGAGCACGTCGAGCTCGTAGCCGGCTCGCGCGCGCTCGATGTTCACCCGGGCGACGAGCGCGTCGGGGTTCATGATGTTGAGCGCCAGGAGAACCGCGAAGCCGGACGCGACTGCGCCGACGGTGAACCGTTCGCGCCGGCCGCGCAGTACCGTCGCCACGAACCAGGCGAGCACGATCCCCAGCCACGCCATGAAGACGGACGCGTAGAGCCGATCGTCCGTAAGTCCGTAAGCGTCCACGTACAGGGCCATCCGCTGCAGCGCCGAGATCATGATGATGAAGAGCAGGAAGATCTGAGTTCCCGCCAGTACTTTGACGATGTTGCGCGTGCGGAACTCCGTCTGCGCCACGACCCAGTCGGCGAGCATCAACAGGGGAACTACGAGTGCGGTGACGGCCACCAACTCGAAGAACCCGCGGCGCGCATAGTCGGCGAACGTCAGGCCGACCGTCTCATGGACCAGCGAGGCGTCGCCGAACAGATAGCGCAGCTGGACCACCACGAAGGCCAGGAAGAGCAGATCGACCAGAACAAGCGGTAGCGTTATCTCTACGACTCCCAGCCCGGGCCGCTCGATCTCGAGCGATTCCGCGAGCAGGGGCTTTCTGGTTTTGAGGATCAGGAAAAGAAAGCCGCAGACGATCCAGGCGAAGAACGCGGTGAGCGCGGTGTGCCCGAAGACGGTGGCGAAATCGAAGTCGAGGGAGCGTGTGACGACGTCCTCGAACACGGCGTCGGCGGCCATCAGCAGGCCACCGAAAACGAACAGCAGTGGGAAAGCGATCAGCAGGCCGACGACGGCGGAGCGAACGTGCCGCAACGTGGCCGAGCGCGGGGTCCAGGCGATGTCGGCCCGGTCGAGTACGGCGGGCCCGGCAATCGCCGCCAGGCCGGAGTTGATCATACCGCGCAGGTGGTCCAGGATCCCCCAGCTGCGCACCCCCTCCAGACCGAGGGTCCAGATCGAAAAGCCGACGAGGATCGCCACCAGACCGAAGAATTTGAGCGCCCCCGAGTCGTGCCACACAAAGCTGACGGCGAAGAGGGCGATCGGACCGGCGAGCCATGCCATTCCCCGCGGCCACTCGACTCGATGATAGGCTGCCAGGCCCAAAACGCTCGCCAGGATGGCCACGGTCCAGAGCGTCAGGTTCAGCGCCCAGGGACCGGCGCGCAGTAGAGCGTCGCCGAGGATACCGAGCACGATCCCGGTCACCAGTATATGCAGCACCAGCTTTGATCCGTTCATCTTCAGGTTCCTTCTACGAGCCGCGAGCCGTGCGAATCAGACCTTCCATTCGGTCCAGATAGTGCTCCAGAGCACGGCGACCGGCCTCGGTCAGTTGGTATTCCGTCTTCGGCACGCGGCCTTCGAACGACTTGATGCAATCGACGTAGCCCGCTTCCTCCAGCTTCCGCGCGTGAACGCTCAGGTTCCCATCCGTGATCTCCAACAGTTCCTTGAGGTCGTTGAAGGTCAACGACTCGTTTACCGCCAGCGCGCTCATGATTCCTAGACGGACCCGCTGGTGGATGAGACTATCGAGTTCGGCCGCTCCTCTAGCCACCGTACTTCCGGGCGATGATGATGCCGAACACGACGTTGAGCCCGCCGAAGCCCGTCGCCATCAGGGCATCTCCCCAACCGGCGGGAACCAGGAAGGCGACGACGCCAGCAACCATGAAGCAAAGGCCCATGATCGGGACGGCTCTGACGGAAAACGATCCGCCGGTCATTACACCGGCTCCGTAGAGGAGCAGCCAGATACCGGGCAGGACGTCGTACAGACCGGCCGAGTAGAGGACGGCGGTCAGCACCGCGCCGGCGGCGACCGGCGGTGCGAAACCCAGGACCATGCGCGCGCCGGCGCCCCGAAGCAGTGGTGCCTTCGCCGCCCGCGCCTTGCCGAGCGTCGTGAGCATTCCCACGCACAGGGCGACCGCCGCCGTGATCAGCCACACGACCAGCCAGGCCTCGGGGGTCGCCTGCCGGCTCGCCAGCGGGGCGGCGACCAGCGCCACGAAGCCCATCGCCACCGTGCCCCAACCGGGCACGGCGGTGAACGAGCCGGCCCGCTCCATCGTGTCTCGGATGAATCGGAGGTCCTCGAGCGCTCGGTCGGTGTCTGGGTCGGGGGAAGGCTGCTGGGTGGACGGTTCGTCGTTCATGAGTGAGAAACTAGGGCTAATGGTTGTTGCTGTCAAGTACTTTGTATAGTAAAGAGAGAGGCGAAGAAGTCCTTGCGTCCCAGGTATCTTCGGTATATATTCGGTACCCCAGGGCGGAGGGATCACCCACTCCCCCCCTCCTTCGAAGCGGCCCCTCCGCTCTGGGCTCCCACCTTAGGTGGGCCTTTTTTTCGCCGGAATCTACGGGGTTTATTCGGGTATGATCTGATGCCCAGTTACGCCGAGCTCCACTGTCACTCCGCTTTCTCCCTCCTCGACGGCGCTTCCACGCCGGAAGTTCTGGTTCGACGGGCGGTGGAGCTCGGCATTCATACACTGGCGCTCACCGACCACGACGATCTAGGCGGGGCGGTGCGGTTCAGCCGGGCGGCGCGGGAGGTGGGGCTGGAGGCGATCGTGGGGGCCGAGCTCACGGTGAGGTCGCCGGAGCCGGGTGGGCGGCCCAGCCACATCACGCTGCTGGCCCGGACGGCTGAGGGTTACGCCAACCTGTCGGAGCTGGTGACGCGGGGACGGTCGGGCACGGCGGAAGCCCTCGCTTCATGTCGCGCGACACGGGCAGGGACGGGTGACGGGCCACCGCGCTCCGAATGTCCGCTCGTGGCTCCCGCCGTGCCCTCCCTGTCGCGGAAAGGAGCCCGCCCCAACAACTGGGCGTCGGGTAGAGGGCGCCCGCGGGTGAGTTGGGACGATCTGACGGAGCTCGGTGGCGGCCTGCTGGCGCTCAGCGGTTGTCCGCAAGGTGAGCTGGCGCGGCGGGTGCGTGCGGGTGAGGAGAAGGGCGCGCGCGAGTTGCTGGACTTTCTGCGGGGCACCTACGACGGCTACGTGGCGGTGGAGGTTTGGGATCACGCGTTGCCGGAAGAGCGGGAGTTGGCGGACCGGTTGTTGGAGCTGGCGGATCGTCGGGGGATACCGGCGGTGGCGACGAACGATGTGCACTATGCGACGCCGGCGGCTCGGATCGTCCACGACGTGCTCACCTGCCTGCGCCACCAGGTCACTCTCGATGAAGCGGGCACGCGGCTGCGCCCTAACGGCGAGTGGTACCTGAAGCCGCCGTCGGTGGTGTGGCGGCGCTGGCGTCAGCGCCCCGACGTAGTAGAGAACACCCTCGCCCTCGCCGCCGAGTGTCGCTTCCGGCTCGCGGATCTGTCGCCGTCGATGCCGGGGTTCCAGGTGCCTCCCGGTATGACGCGGCAGGATTTCTTAGAGCGGTTGGTTTGGAAGGGTGCGGTGGAGCGTTACGGGGGTGCCTCGGGTCAGCGGCGGAACGGTGATCCGATCCGCGTCGTCGCGCCCGTGGAGAGGGGGGTGGCGCGTGGGTCATCTCGCTCCATGTCGCGCGGCTCGATTGCGGGAACGGCGGCTGCGCCGCCGCCGCGCTCCAAATTACGCTCGAAGCCCCACGCGCCACCCCCAGAGCCAGCGGATCGGGATCCGGCTTCTCCTGCCGCTGTCCAGAAGTCACGCTCCGCGCCCGCCCCACCGCCTCTAGCTCGCACGGTACGACGGCGGGAAGTACCCGCGCCGGGCGCGCCGCATCGCATCGAGGACGTGTCCGGGAACGGCGACGCGGCAGGGAGGTCTTGGGCAGGACCCTTGGCGCGAGAGGGAGGGCACGGAAGGGGTTTCGAGCGGACATTTGGAGCGGCGTGGCTCGTGCAGCGTGTTGGCCCTGAGCAGCGCGACATGAAGCGAGAACCCCTTCCGTGCCCGACCCCATCGCATACCAACGGGCGGCGGGGTCTGACGCAACAAGTCCGACGCCAGATCCGGCGCGAGCTCGAGGTGATCGCGCGGCTCGACCTGGCGGGGTACTTCCTCACCGTCTGGGATATCGTGCGCTTTGCCCGGCGCCGGGGGATCCTGCTGTTCGAGCTTCTGTTCGAGCGCTTCCTGTCGGAGGAGCGGGGCGGCGCGCCCGACATCGACCTGGACATCGAGCACGAGCAGCGCGAAGAGGTACTGCAGTACGTCTACCGTAGGTACGGGCGCGGGCACGCGGCGATGGTTTGCGAGGCGATCACCTACCGTGGCCGCTCCGCCGTCCGCGACGCCGCCCGGGTCCTCGGCTTTTCCACCGATGTGGCCGACCGACTGGCGGCGGAAGCGGAGCGCCGCGAGGCGGCGGAGGCGGCCGACGCGTTGGAGGAGGGCGGCCTGGTCGCCTGCGGGCTCGATCCCGCGAACGGTCGTGTGCGCGCGCTGGTGCACGTGGTGCGCGGGCTCGATCAGCTGCCGCGCCACCGTTCGATCCACGTGGGTGGGTTCGTTCTCACCGAGGGGCCGCTGTCGCGGGTGGTGCCCATCGAGCCCGCAGCGATGCCCGACCGGACTGTGATACAGTGGGACAAGGACGACCTCGACTTCACCGGACTGATCAAGATCGATCTCCTGGGCCTGGGGATGCTCACCTGTCTGGCGAAGGCGATCCGCTACATCCGCGAGACTCGTGGTACTGCTATCGACCTGGCGCAACTGCCGGCGAGCGACCCACAGGTCTACAAGATGATCCAGGAGGCGGACACGGTGGGTGTCTTCCAGATCGAGAGCCGCGCGCAGATGAACTCGTTTCCGGCCGGGTCCCATCCAGGGTGACATGGTGCATCCGTACGTGCGGCGCCGGCGCGGCGAGGAGCCGGTGACGTATCTGCATCCGGACTTGCAGCCGATCCTCAAGCGAACGCTGGGCGTGCCCCTCTTCCAGGAGCAGGGGATGAAGGTGGCGGTGGCGATGGCGGGGTTCACGCCGGGTCAGGCGGATGCGCTGCGTCGGGCGATGGGGTTCAAGCGCTCGAAGGAGGCGATGGCGCTGATCGAGCCGGCGTTGCGGCAGGGGATGACGAGGCGCGGCATCTCACACGACGTGCAGGAACAGATCGTCAAGCAGCTCACCGCCTTCGCCAACTACGGCTTTCCCGAGAGTCATTCCGCCTCGTTCGCACTCCTGGTCTACGCGTCGGCCTACCTCAAGCGCTACTACGCGCCCGAGTTCTTCTGCGCGCTCTTGAACTCGCAGCCCATGGGCTTCTACGCGCCGGGCACACTGGTACACGATGCGCGTCGCCGCGGTGTGGAAGTGCGGCCTGTCGACCTCGCGCACTCGAGTTGGGACTGCTCGCTCGAGAGAACTCTCTATCGCGAAGGGAGGGCACGGCGTGAGCCTCGAGCGGACATTTGGAGCGCGGTGGCCGGCCAGGAATCGCGGCCTGGTGTTGCGCGACATGAAGCGAGGGGCTCCGCGCCGTGCCCGACCGGCCAGCGCGACATGAAGCGAGGGGTCGGTGCCGTGCCCGACCGGCCAGCGCTGCGAGTCGGACTGCGGTACGTACGCGGCCTGGGCTCGAAGGCGGAAGAGAAACTGAAGAGGGCGTGGGAGGCCGGCGGCCCATTCCGAAGTGTGGAGGATGTGGTGCGGCGCTCGGGCCTCGGCCTCCGCGCCCTCAAGACGCTGGCGGAGGCGGGCGCCTTCCAGACACTGTGGGGCCCCGGTCGGCGCTCGGCGCTCTGGGAGGTGCTCGCCCGGCTGGCGCAGAAGCCGCTGGCGCAGGTGGAGTCGACGCGGCAACCGAAGCTACGGGAGATGAGGAATGTCGAGCTGGTCGCCGCCGATTACACGACCACGGGTCTGTGCACGCACGGTCACCCGATGGAGCATCTGCGTGCGGTGCTCCGCGCTCGGGGCGTGCTGGCAGCGGAGGAACTGAAGAGCGTGCGGAGCGGTCGGCGCGTGAGGGTGGCGGGGGTGGTGATCTGTCGGCAGCGACCGGGCACGGCGAAGGGCGTGTGCTTCATCACGCTGGAGGACGAGACCGGGTTCTCGAACTTCGTGGTCTATGCCGATCTATTCCAGCGCTACCGCAAGATCATCGTCCGCTCACCGGTGCTGCTCATCGAGGGGATCGCTCAGAACGAGCAGGGTGTGGTAAACGTGCAGACGCGATGCATCGAGGCGATCGAGCCACAGGCCGGCGCCGATGTCATCGAGAGCCACGACTTCCA
>JBDHHM010000014.1:0-34610 GCA_039589355.1 Gemmatimonadota bacterium
GTGGGGACCGGCGGCTGCGGGTGGACGGCCGGAATCGAACATACGCGCCGCCGACGATGTGGTCGCTTTAGGCGAGGAGCTGCACTAGACCGGAGGGTGGATCGCCTGCAAACAAGTTTTGCGGGCTCTGGACAAACTTTGCCCGTATCTCGCGAGCCCGGGCGCCGACTCCTGCCACCGGAATCCGTTGGGGCGACGGCACTAAGACGGCAGGTCGGCGCCCCGGCACGCGAGTTGCCACCTCGAGGACCGCGCGCGGCGGGACTCGCTCGAGAGCCCAGAGTGAACCCGCTGCCCAACGAGCCCGGGCGTATCGCCCGGGCTCTTCTTAATCTGCGTGTATGTGTGCCGGGCACGCGTTCCGGGGTGGGAATTCGGGAATCCATGATCAATAGACTAATAGACCATTCGAATACTCGAATTCGGAATGAGGGTGCGCAGTTCTGAATTCGAAGGTTCTATTGCTCTATTAGTCAATCAGTCACGGATTCCCGAATTCCCAACAACCGCCGCCTTCTCTCGATACTCGATCACTAGCGCTAACACGCCCGCCACAGCCACCAGGACCAGCGCTACCGGCTGCGCGAACAGCAGGGTGAGGAGGAAGATTACGAACAGCGCGAGCGCTCCCAGCGTCGCGGGCACGGACTCGATGCTTTTGAGCTCGAGCCAGAGCGCGCGTGCGTAGGCCGCGATCGGTTCTCTGAAGAGGATAATCGTCGTGACCATCAGTCCGAGGATCGCGATCTCGGCCGCGCTGCGCAGCGGTACGTTCACTATGGCGTGCGCTATGACAACGGGCAGCAGCGACCGTGTCCGGTAGAAGACATAGCCCATGAGAATCGAGCTGAACACGATGGTGACGAGCGTGCCGATGCTCATCACACTCAGTCGAAAGTACTGCGTATGGCTGAAGGCGAAGACGAAGGCGGTGATGAGGATGCCGCCGGCGGCGCCGAAGTCCTCGATCAAGCGTGTCTGGAAGTAGCCGCGCACGAATAGCTCCTCCAGGATCGGCACCAGCAGGAAGCTCGATACTGCCATGAAGACCCAGAACCCGAAGCTCCACTTGTACGAGAACACCGACCAATGCTCGGGACCTGCACCGAGGGAGATGAAGTCTGCGAGAATCAGCAGGACCGTCGTCGGCAGGGCGGCCACCGCGAACAAAAGCCACCCCGTACCCGCGTGTTGGGCGAGCGGGCGGCCGGCCAGCGTGATGCCGTAGGCTCGTAGAGGACGACGGCGATGCCACCAGCCGATCGAGAAGGCCAGGCCGAACATGATTCCGTATTTGATCAACAGGTCCAGAGCGCTCACCCAAGCCATCGCTAGGAAATCCGGGGTGGCGCCATCCGGCAGCGCGTTGATCAATGCTCGCGACCTGGCCAGACCCACCGAGTTGCTGACCGCACGCGCCAGCAGGCTCCCGCCCACCAGTACCGCCACCACTTCGAGGACGGCTGCGATCCGTCTGCTCCAGCGCCGCTCGCCGCCACCGGAGCCCCCTTCGACCGGCTCCATTTCCCCTCCGCTGTTGATCTCCGGGCCCGTTCCCGCGAATGTGGCCAAGCTGGTGAATAAAGGCCGGGTTGGTGTGTATCTTACTACGAACCGTCGGCGGTCGGAGATTCGCAGTGGAAATCGCGTTGGTGGAACAGAGCGAGGCGAGTGAGCGCGCCCTGGTGCAAAGGGCCCGGGCGGGGGACCGGCGTGCCTTCGGCGAGCTGGTGACGCGCTATATGCGCCGCGCCTACTACGCGGCCCTCGGTCTGGTGGGCTCCCACGAGGATGCCCTGGATCTCTCGCAGGAAGCGTTCGCCCGCGCCTATCGAGCACGCGCCAACCTTGATCCCGACCTGCCGTTCTACGGCTATCTCTACCAGATCGTTCGCCGGCTCTGCTTCAATTTCCTGCGCGATAGCCGCACCCGACGTGTGCGAATGGAAGAGGCGACACCCTGGCTGATGAACCAGGCCGGAGCCAAAGCCGCGGCGACCGACCCGGCGCGTTCAGCCGAGCGATCCGAACTTTGCGCTCTGGTGCAGGCCGCGATCGAGAGACTGCCGGAACGTGAGCGCGAGGTGCTGGTTCTGAAAGAGTTCGAGGGGCTCCGCTATCGTGAGATCGCCGAGCTGCTCGGTATTCCGATCGGAACCGTTATGTCGCGCCTCTATACCGCCCGCCGGAACCTTGCCGCTGAATTGGAGGGCGTGTTGTGAGCGACAGAGAAGTCAGAAGCCCAGAGGAACGCGCCCGCCGCTTGATCATGGCATCGATCGACGGCGAGCTGAGCGGTGGCGAGCGCGGCGAACTCGAACGTCTGCTGGACGAGCACCCGGCTCTGCGCGTTGAGTGGGCGCGTTTCCAGCGAGTGAAGGAGGTGACGGAAGCGATGGCACTGCGACCTGCCCCGGAAGAGGTCTGGAGTGACTACTGGGCCTCGGTATACAGCCGCCTCGAGCGCGGGATCGGGTGGATCCTCTTCTCGCTCGGCGCGATTGTTCTGCTGTCTTACGGCGCCTGGACGGGCGTACGAGAACTTATCGCCGACGCGACCATGCCCTGGTTCATGAAGGTCTCGCTGCTGGCGCTTACGGTTGGCACTGTGGTGCTGCTCGTATCGGTGGTGCGCGAGAAGGCGTTCGTCGGGCGGAGACAACGCTACAAGGATGTGGAACGATGATCATGACGCCCTCTGAAGAAATCGCCGGCTACCGCGTTGTGGAGACGTTCGGCCTGGTGCACGGCAACACGATCCGGGCGCGACATGTCGGCCGGGACATCGTTGCCGCTTTGAAAGGCCTGGTGGGCGGCGAAATTGAGGAGTACACGAAGATGATGGCCGAGTCGCGCGAGCAGGCGAAGGACCGCATGGTCGCGCATGCTCAGCAACTCGGCGGAAACGCCATCATTAGCGTTCGCTTCTCCACCTCGTACGTCATGGGTGGTGCGGCGGAGATTGTCGTCTACGGCAACGCCGTGAAAATAGAGCCGGCCTGACCCGCGGTGTCGGGTTAGCCCGCTGCTCGAAAATCTCTAACAAGAGACGGACCATGTTGCGCAAACACGTGGCTGTGCTGGCGCTCGCTCTCGTTTCGGCTTCTCCGGTCGGAGCCCAGGTACCGGATGCGCTGAGCGGGCGTCTGCTCTTTCAGATGGGGACGACCGATGCCGGGCACGAGACCTATAGCGTCGAACGCCTGGCCGACGGCTATCGCATCGTCGGCGACGTCGACTTGCAGGTAATGAACTACCACATAGTTCAGCACCTGGAGGTCGAGGCGGGTGAGCGGTTGGAGTTCCGGTCTGCCGAAGTGCGGCTGACTGTTAACGACGAACCGACCACGGTGAGCCTGGTGCGGCGGAACGGCAGCGGATTCCAGGAAACGACGCAGGGCGACTCGACGGTGGCTCAGGACGTCGCGACGCCCGAATCATCGGTCCTGCTCACCAGCAACGTCATCCACCACATCGCCCAGTTCACCTGGCTGCATGACGGCGGGGTCGGCGAGTCGCGGGAGCTAGTGGCCTTCCCACGGGTTCCCGTCACCGTCCTGCTCGAGGAGGTGGGCACGGCCCGATTGGGGGAGGAAACGCTCTCGTATCGCCGCTATTTCCTCAACATCGCCAACGCCATCGGCGCATATGTTTGGCTGGCTGACGACGGTACCCCGCTGAAGATCGCTGTTCCACTTCAGGCCTTCGTGGCCGTCAGCGAAGCGCACGCCCGGTGGTCGGACGCACTGAG
This sequence comes from Gemmatimonadota bacterium, assembly GCA_039589355.1. GTDB lineage: Bacteria > Gemmatimonadota > Gemmatimonadetes > Palauibacterales > KS3-K002. The sequence goes on from JBDHHM010000014.1 coordinate 3,752, forward strand.
CCAGGCGCGGGAGGAGCAGGAACCAGGGGCCGCTGCGGAGGCCGTTTACGACGCCGAGGAGGTGACCTTCGAGTCGCAAGCGATCACCTTCGCCGGTACCTTGACGACGCCCAAAGGCGAAGGACCCTGGCCGGCTGTGGTGCTGATCACCGGGTCCGGCGCGCAGGATAGAGATGAGAACACGCCTGGGCCGGGCGGCCTGAAGCTGGGTGTCTTCCGGACGATCGCCGATTCGTTGACTCGGCGCGGCATAGCAGTTTTGCGGTACGATGACCGCGGCGTCGGCGGCAGCGGTGGAAGTCTTGCCGACGCCGGGCTCAGCGGTCTCGTTGCCGATGTGGATGCGGCCGTCGGCTACCTGAGGAGTAATCCCGAGATCGACGGCTCTCGGGTGGGGCTGATCGGTCACAGCGAGGGCGGCATCATCGCGCCGATCGTCGCATCCCGGGGCAGTGAGATTGCAGCAATCGTTTTGATGGCCGGTACCGCCACGCCCATCGACTCTGTGATTCTCGAACAGTCGATCGAGCTTGCGCTGGCTGCCGGCGGTGATTCGGCCGACGTCGAGCGGGCCCGGCAGTCTACCCTTCGCCTGATGGATGCGATCAGGGAGGGCCGCGAGCCAGAGGACACGGATCTTTCGCCCGGTACGCAAAGGTGGCTGCGCGAGCATATCGAGCACGACCCGATAGCGACAATCAAGCAGGTGCGTGCGCCGGTGCTGGTCGTGAACGGTGGCCACGACATCCAGGTATTTCCGGAGCATGCCCGGCGGTTGGGTGCGGCCCTCGAACAGGCAGGCCACCCCGACTACGAGGTGCGGATCTTCCCGGAGCTCAACCACCTGTTCGCCGTTTCGCGTGGCGAAGGGTTGGCCGAGTACGTCGACCCCGATGCCGAGGTCGACCCCGAGTTCTTGAGCTACATGGCCGACTGGCTGGTGGCACGGCTGGTCCGTTAACCTGGGCGCCCGGTGAACTCGGTGGAGTCCGGTCGGAGCCGGGTCGCTAAAACCGACGGGGGCGGACCTTCCGCCTTCGCTCGTCGGTCCCCCGGGCTCCTCCCGTCATCTCGGGGCTATATGCGACTAACGGGACAGCAGCGGTGAACAGCGGTTGGTGCTCACCCATCGGTTGCGGGCGTCGGGACGGGTCGTCGAGCGGAGCTGGTGTTAGCGACCACGCGATCCCGGCGCAGGCGGGAGCGCGGGGGAGGCCGGAGCGAGACGACCGTCCCGACGCCCAAACCCGGATGCTGGCCCTAGTCGCCGAAGCTCATCCCCAATGCCCGCGCGCTGGCGACGACGTCGCCGTCCACGGGCACTCCTTTCTGCCTGCAAATCGCGACGTCGAGAGGGATGCGGCGCACGTACGGCGGGTCGAGGGCGACCATGCAGCCGTAGTCGCCGTCATCGACGCACTCGATCGCCGCGGCGCCGAAACGCAAGGCGATGAGCCGGTCGTAGGAGATGGGCGAGCCGCCGCGCTGCAGGTGACGCAGGGCTATGGCGCGTGCGTCTTTTCCGGTCCGCTCGGCGACCTCGTTGGCGAGCACCTCGCAGACGCCACCGAAGCGCTTCAGCTCTGGGTCCTTGAACACCGGTGTGCCGCCGGCAGGGAAAGCGCCCTCGGCGACGACGATGATGGTGAAGCGGCGGCCGGCGCGGTCTCGTTCGGCGACCTTCTCGCATACCTTCTCGATGTCGTAAGGGATCTCCGGGATGAGGATGACGTCGGCGGTGCCGGCTACTCCGGAGAACAGGGCTATCCAGCCGGTATCCCGCCCCATGACCTCGACTACCATGACACGCTCGTGCGACTGGGCCGTCGAGTGAAGCCGATCGATGGCGTCGGTGGCGATGTCTACCGCCGTTAGGAAGCCGAACGTCAGGACCGTGCCCTCGATATCGTTGTCGATTGTCTTCGGGACACCGACGACCGGCAGGCCCTTCTTGTACAGATCGCGGGCGATGCGCAGGCTCCCGTCGCCGCCTATCGCGATCAGTGCCTCGAAACCGTGCTCGCGGAATGCCGCGATGACGTCGTCCGAGCAATCGACCGCCTCGATCGATCCGTCCGGCTGCTTAACCGGGCGCATGAACGGATTGCCACGGTTCGTGGTGCCGAGGATCGTGCCTCCTACATGAGTGATGCCGCGAACCGAGTCGCGGGTCAGCGGGACGATCTCGTCCTCGCCCAGCAGTCCCATGTAGGCCCGGTGGATGCCGTAGACCTCGTAACCCCGATTCAGAGCCGCCAGGGTGGCGGCGCGGATCACTGCATTCAGACCGGGGGCGTCACCGCCGCCGGTGTTGATCGCAATCTTTTTGACCATGGGGTACCTGCCGGTGGAGCCACAGTTCTCGCGCGGCGACATCGCGCCGCGTGACCGACCTAAAGGTACAGGCGCCGGCTAGAAAATTCGACACTAGACAGCGGACGGCCGTCCGGCCATTCTATCACTGTCCGAACTCCCAAACATGCCGATGCTCCGGTCCGCGCTCGAGCGCGTGGCGGGGGCCATCAACGCCGGAGGCTCCGAATGGGCAAGATCAACGTGGTACGCGTAGTCCTCGGAGGGTTGCTCGCTGGACTGGTCATCAACATCAGCGAGTCGATCCTCAATCTGCTCGTCATCGCCGACAGCATGGAACTGGCGATGAGAGAGTTGAATATGGCGCCCGTGGGCGGTTCCACGATCGCTATCTACATGGTGGTCGGGTTCCTGCTGGGGATCGTCACGATCTGGATCTACGCGGCGATCCGCCCGCGCTTCGGCCCCGGCCCCAAGACGGCCGTGCTCGCCGGGTTCGTCGTTTGGCTGCTCGCCTACCTGTGGCGGCTTCTCGACATCGGCCTGGCCGGCCTGTTCGACCCCGACTTGCTGGTTCTGCCGGCCGCATGGGGTCTGGTCGAGATCGTGATCGCGGCACTCGCCGGCGGCTGGCTGTACCGGGAGGCTGAGGCTATAGGCTAGGTCGGGCCAGGGGACCCGGCCTCACGCTGCTGCCGCTATGGACGTGTGGACGCTCATCTACGATGGGGATTGCCAGTTCTGCCGTCGGCAGGTCGACCGCCTCCGGAGGAGGGACAGGCGCGGACGCATCGAGGCCGTGCCGTTTCAAACGGCGGACCTGGCGCGCTTCGGTATCGAGCTCCCGGCCGCCGAGGATGCGATGCACCTGGTGACGCCGACGGGAACGGTCTGGCGGGGGGCCGAAGCGGCGCGCGAAACCTTCCGCTTGCTCCCATTCGCTCGGCCGCTGGTGTGGCTTTTCAGGGCTCCTGGTGCCATGTTCGCCGCAGAACGTGTCTATCGCTGGGTGGCGCGACGACGTCACCGCTTCGGCTGCGATAGCAGCGTCTGCCGACGCGGTACGGTCGGCGGTTGAGCTCTGAGCCTGGACCCCGTGAGCGCGATCTTTCGACGACTAATACTGCTCTTCATTCTCGTCCCGATCGGCGAGCTGGCGCTGCTCATTCAGCTGGGACGATGGATCGGTCTCTGGCCGACGCTGGGACTGATCGTCGCTACCGGGATACTCGGTGCGACGCTCGCGAGTCGTGAGGGACTGAGGGCGTGGCACGCCTTCCAGCTCGACATACAGGAAGGGCGGATACCGGGCCGTCCGATCCTCGACGGCCTGTCGATCTTTGTCGGCGGTGCGCTTCTGCTGACGCCTGGGCTGGCGACCGATCTGTTCGGTTTCGCGCTGCTCGCGCGCCCCACCCGGCGATGGCTGCAGAACAGGGTCGTCGGACGCCTGGGCGGAGCGCTCATGCGGCAGGGGCAGGTCTACGTGGGCAGTGCCACCGGCTTTCGAGGTCGCGAGAGCGGGCCGGACGACGGTCCGACGGGTCGTGAGATAGAGCATCCCGGTCCCGAGTGAGGACCGAATCGACGTAGGACGAACGGATGCGCTGGTTTCTTACACGCTATCTTCCGGAATGGGGAACAATCCCGCTGCGCCTGGCGCTCGGGTTAATCTTCATGTCGCACGGCTGGGCGAAGCTGACCGGACCGTTGGGCACGCCTGAGGGCTTCAACATCGAAAGCTGGGGCTGGTCGCACCCCGTCTTCTGGGCCTGGGTCGTGGCTCTGGTCGAGACGTTCGGTGGAATGCTAGTTATCGTCGGCCTGTTCACGCGGGTGGCCGCGTTCGCTATAGCCTGCGTGATGGTCGTGGCGATTCTCAAGGTGAAACTGGCTCAGGGACTCGTCGGTGGATTCGAGGTCGACTTCGCGCTGCTGATGATCGCGCTCGCGCTTGTGGTGACTGGCGCAGGCCGGCTCTCCGTGGATCGTGATGTGCTCGGTTGGGGTGCGCCGCCTAAACGCAGCCACGTCGGGGATACACCGTATGATTGACATCACTCAACCGCTCGGCAGCAATACCGCGACCTGGCCGGGCGACACCTGCTTCGAGATCGACTGGACGTTGCATACCAGCCGAGGTGACAACGTAACGCTGTCACGAATCACCTTTAGCCCCCACGTGGGAACGCACGCCGATGCACCGGCGCACTACGAGATGGATGGGCCTCTCACGGGCGCCTTCGAGCTTGGCGCATTCCTCGGGCCCGTGCGCGTCGTCGATGCCCGTTGGGCTAAGTCGGTGGACCTCGGCCTGCTGGAATCACAGGATGCGCTGGGGGCCCCGCGCCTGCTCGTGCGCTCGGTTCCGGAATTGCGACTCGAGGAGTTCGCCAGCGATTTCGCGCCGCTGGCTCCAGATGCTGCAGACGCGCTCGTACGGTCGGGCCTCCGGCTCTACGGGACCGATGCGCCGTCTATAGATCCTGTGCAGAGCGCGTCGATGAGCGCTCACCGCGTGCTCGGCGCCGCGGGCATTCCCATCATCGAGAATCTCGACCTCTCGCTCACCGAACCGGGTGATTACGACCTGGTCGCGTTGCCGCTGAGGATGATAGAAGCGGAGGCCGCGCCGGTCCGGGCAGTGCTTCTGCCGGCCGGCAGCCTGAGGTTGGGTCTTCCCGAATAAGCTCTAGTAGGGTGGCGCCAGACGCCGCAACCCGTGGGCTAGCACAACGATCAGGAAGAATAAGTTCCGCGGAATCAGCCCGGGCCAGAAGTAACGGACGGGAGGGGCGACTTGTCCGTCCGGCCCACCCGCAGCGAGCCGGTCGGCGATCTTACGCATGACGTTCGTTCCTCTGGGCCAGTCGACGATCCCTTCCACCCAGTCGCGAGGTATGCCACCCTCGCCGAGGACGGCGCCGGCGAGCGCGCCGGCGATCGCTGCGGCAGTGTCGGTATCGCCACCGCAATTCAACGTGGCCGAGATGGTGCCCTCGAAGTCCCCGAAATGCCTGTACCACGCGTAGACGGCTACGGGGACGGTATGGTAGATGTAGCCGCCGACCCCGTTGCCCAGCCCGAGAGATGCGGCGAACTCGTCTACCGAGGGCCCTCGCTCGCCGGCGCGACGCAGATGCTCCAACGCCTCCTCCCACTCCCCGTCCTTGGCGCTAGCGGCGCCGCGCATGACATCAATTAGATCGTCGACGCCGGGACGCTCGCGCAGACGATCCCTGATGGCCCAGGCGGCCAGGTAGGCCACCGCCTTCGCGCCGGTCAGCGCTTTTGGATCGGTGTGCGTGATGCGCGTGCAGGCGGCGACGTAATCGTCCAGGTGTTCCATTGAGCCGGCGAAAAACGCGCCGAGCGGGGCGGTACGCATCGCGGGTCCGTTCCCGGCCGAGTACACGCCGCTCCTTGCGGGTGGGTAACCTGCCCAGAGCCGGAGTATCGAGCGCAGGGTGGCGAAGCCTACGCCTGCCGGCAGCGATAGAAGCCAGAGCCTGAGACACCATGCCAGTCTGCGCGCGAAGCGGTCCGCCGAGCGCGGGTGCGCCAGAAGGCACTGGGCGACGAGGACTGTATGGTCGGTGTCATCGCTCACCATGCCGTGCTTGGGTAGGAGCCGGTGCCGCCAGCGGCCTCGGAACATCTTCCGGGCGCGCCGCCTCGAGATACCTTCGGCCGGCAGGCCGAGCGCGTCGCCTACGGCGGTGCCGATCAGCAGCCCGCGGAACCGTTCGCGAGTATTCGGAGCGTCACTCATATGCTTGAACATTGTTGTTCGACTTGCCGGGGCGACGCCTTCTCAGGTAATCTCGGAAGCAGTCCCGGCCACGGGTGCCAGTCACTGAAGGAGAACCGGGAGGAGCCTGACGTGTCACCGGAAAAGCCGCTGGTCATGGTCGCGGAGTACACGTTCCCGCGCTGGAAGGCCGTCGTGTACGGCGTACTCGTCGGCCTGCTGATCGGGTACGGAAACACCTTCCTGGAGGTCGACTTCACGTTACGAGCCGACCTGCTGGTCGCGTTGGTGATAGTCGCCATCGTGATCGTCGTGGTGGTGCATGAGGGCCTGCACGGCGGGGCGGGTCTGCTGCTCAGGATACGAAGTCCGGTGTCCAGGTGTGGAGACCGGAACCCGTGTGAGAGGCCTCGCGTTCGCACGGAGCGGAAGGACCGTCACCTCACTTGTACCCGCGTATGAAATACTGGGAATCCGGCGTGCCGGGGAGTTCCCGGACCTCGCTGAGGTCATGGCTCACGGCGAACAGCTCGTACCGCGCCGGCCTGGTCGGCTGGCCGGGTATCTGAAAGAATACGGCGACGACGGTTCTGTCATCCTCAGTCGCCCGATGCGACCTGATGCCTGTCCAAACCTTCCACTCGGGTCGGCGAGCGGCCAAATAGTCTCGTGCCGCTCGGCAGGCGGCCGTCGTCCCGACCAGGCGGCGGAGCCAGTTCCACGTCACGGTAGTCCCCTTTGATCTGGTAGCGAGGGTGGCCTCCGGGAGAAGCTCGAGCCAGTCCTCTGTGACCCGTGACTCGACTTTCCCGGCCAATTGCCCAAGAAACCAGCGGACGGGCCTTCGGCTCTTTCCCGCGGCCGAGCCGTCGATCACGAGGAAGGTCAGGAACAGATCCCAGTCACGCACGTTTTCGATGAGCGCGGCGAGCCGATCTTCGCTGAAGCGGCCCCGGGTGTGAAACTGCTGCCAGAGAGCGAATGGCTCATCGTGGTACTGTACAACGGCCAGTAGGGTGGGATCATTGCAGTAGTCAGAGAGGAACTCGCGTGCTAGCGACGCGTGGCTTCGTGCGTGAGCGATGGGAACGTTCGGCTCGGCAAGGCCCTTGAATGTGTCATGCGTGTGCATGATGATCATGAGCTTCCAGTAGTCCCCATCACGCAGTTCGGCTCGAACCAGACCGAGGCTCCGTTCGAGCTCGTCTATGTGGGCGCGAACGGTTCCCTCCGGATGGCCTGGCCGGGGCTCGCCCCAGTCTAGCCCCTTCCGGTACCTCGGGTCCCGCCTGATCGCCTGAAGTACGGCTTCATAGTCGGTAGCGGGTCCCGCCGCCGTGGTGGAACGGTCAATCTTCAGAAGACCCGCCGAAGTAGGATGACATGGCCCGCGATTAGGATGAGAAAGAGGAGCATCTCGAGCACCGTAGGCATGCAGCCGAAATCGTAGAATCCGCCGTATTTGCGCTCTACGAGTCCGGAACATTGGGGGCACTTCTTGGGAATCGGGACCAGCGCGTCGCGCAGCCAGACCAGAAAACCCTGGAGGAGGACGATTAGAACGAGCTCGGCGAGAGGGACGACCACCCAGTACCACCAGCGAAGGCCGAGTGCATCCGACAACGCTGGAACCATGAAAGCGGTTGCCGCAGCGGCCAGCCCGATCCAAAAGAGAATGGACGTTGGGGTTTGCCGCGCGGACTCGTAGCCGCACTGTGTGCAGCCGAACCCCACCACTTGGCCTGAGAAGAACATCCCTGTTGTACCTCCTCGGATCGCTCTGCTGGCGCTGCCGCCTACTCGAGTAGCCTCTGCCTAGCGGTCTCGAGCGCCTCGCCGAAGGCGACATTCAGCTCCACGGTCCGATATCCTTCGGCGATGCACTCGAACATGTCGTCGTGGAACGCCAGCAGGTAGTGCTCGTACTGGTTCCAGCGGTACGGATCGTAGTTATCGTGAACGCCATTGATAGTTCTCTGTAGGGCGATCCAGCGGGAGTTCTGCACGAGGTAGGCGCCGTAGCCGCCGAAACCCCGACCGGTCAGCGGGTGTCCTCCGAACACCTCGTCGTTGGGTCCACCGAATCGGTGGGCGTAACAGCGCTCGAACTCGACCAGCGCGATTCGCGAACGGCTGTCACTGCGTGGATCGGCGACCGTCACGTACGTGCCGTCCCAAGCCGGATCTGGGTCCGCTATGTAGTACAGCAGGAGCGTCCGATGGCCGGAAGAGAGGACATGAGGCGATGGTGCCCCTACGTCCCAGGGCAACGGCCAATCGGATTCGATCGCGGCCTCTTCCCCGGTGGCGAGCGCCAGTGCACGCTCCGCGCTCAGGCAAGCTTCGCGTGCAAGAGAGTACTCATCCAGGCCGCCGCTCGCACTCTCGCCGGTCATAGCCCGTAGCGCTCTGTCGAGACGTTCCCTGGCCGACCGCAGTCTGCGCTCGAGTTCCTCCACGTCCATCGGTACCCCTACGGGTTGGGCACGGGAGCCGATTCAGTGAGTGGTTTGAGCGCCGCCCCAGACCGTGAACAGTATCTGGAACGCGACCGGGCCACCTGTCACGCTCGGACTGGGCAACTGACACAACTCGTCGCGCAGTTTCTGGAGCGTGTCGTCGGAGATGCCGGGTCGTGAGGCCATCGTCACGCTGGCGCTCCAGGCACCCGGTTCGATCTCGAGCTGTAGCATCAGCTCCTGTCCGGCGCCCGGCGGCTGTGTGCCGAAATAGCTCACGACGGTGTTCTTGATCACGTCGACGTAGGTCGCCAGCTCATCCACTCTCAGCCGCCGCGCGATCTCGTGCTCGGGTGTGAGCAGTACAATGCGCTTAACGTCGGTGGGCCCGACCTCCGTCTCGGGACCGCCTTCGGGCTCGTGGGCGCGCCAGCCTCCCTCGGCACGGTAGGTCAGGCCGTCCACCGGGTTCGAGTAGTCGCAGGCCAGCCACTCGAGGGCGAAGCCGAACCCACTGTTGCTGGGTCGCACTTCGACGGGGCTCTTGCTCGTGAGTCCGTTCTTGATGGCCTGCCACGACAGATCTCGTAGCGACATCATGAGCCCGTCTTCGACGATCAGGCCTTCGTCCTCGTTCTGGCCGGGCGCGAGTGCCAGGAAGCAACCGCTCAAGCGTGATCCTGCAGCGTTGGGCGCCGTGATCGCCTTCGCGTCTGTCTGTCCCGGCTTCCACACGAAGCAACCGTCGGCGGTGGGCTCGAGCTCGGTTAGCAGAACAGGTGGCGAGCTGGCGGGGAACTCGGCGAGCTGCTTCAGCAAACGCGCTCCGCTTTCTTCGGTCAGGCGGAACACGATCCGATCGCGTTCGAGACAGGCCGTCATCCCGGGCGCGTGGATGCGGGTCAACTGTGCGACGATGCTGTCTTCCAGTAGTCGGGCCATCGGCAGGCCGGGTCGTGCGCGATCGGCCCACGGCGGCCAGGGGTAGTGCGAGTAGGCCTGGCCCAGGCGACCGAGTACCCTCGTAATGCCGAAGGCCATGGCGGCCTCGATCTCTTCATCCCGGAGAAGGATGGCGGCGAGTCCGTCGGGGAATTCGACGCCCTCGAGGTACTCTCGGGTCGAGGTGTAAACGATGCCGCGGTGGCCCAGGAGCCCGGTGCCGCCGAGCTCGGTAATGTCGCCCGAGTCTGCCAATCTCCCGGCCTTGGCGAGCCGGAGCACTTCCACGAAAAGCCGTAGCGGCTCCTTGGGAAAATCGGCCGGCCCCTCCCCCGGATCGACTCGGACTGTCAGCAGGAGCTCGCGCTGGCCGTGCGCCGACAGGCCGTCGCTGGTATAGGACCAGCAAGGTATCGATGCGACCTGGTGCAGCCAGACGCGCGCCGACAGCTCGCCTGGGATCAGATCGAAGTGGAGGGGGAAGTCGCCGGGATCCGGGTTGGCAGGCATCCCTGGCTCCTCGTTCGTATAGTGGGCAGTTTCGGCTGGCACCCATCAGGCAAGCGGAGGTGCCCGGGGAGGGGTAGAATGTGGTACTACTCGGACCGGGGAATGGTTCCGGGCGGCGCCCGTCGTCGCCCGCTGCAGCGAGGAGTGACAGATGCCGCAGGACAGATCCGGCCAGGGCGAGCGCCGCTTGATACGCACGGCCGACATTTCGGGCAAGGAGCGCTACCAGCTTCTCACGTCGCTCGTCGTACCCAGGCCGATCGGCTGGCTCTCGACCTTTGCGAAGGATGGGACGGCGAACCTGGCGCCGTTCAGCTACTTCGCAGCGCTGGCCGACACGCCGATGCTCGTCGGCGTCTCCATCGGCTGGCGCGCCGGCGAACCGAAGGACACGCTCCGCAATATCCTGGACACGCGGGCCTTCTGCATCAACGTGGTCACCGAGCCGCAGCTGGAAGCGATGAACGCCACTTCAGGGGACTATCCGCGCGGGGTAGATGAGTTCAAGGTGGCTGGCCTGCCCATGGCGAACGGGTCGCTGGTTCGAGCGCCCTATGTCGAAAACTGCCCCGCCGTGATGGAATGCCGGCTCTACAAAGAGGTCGCGCTGGGGACGGCATCGAACAACCTTTTGTTGGGAGAGGTTCTGGCGGTGCGGCTCGGGTCTGAGCTACGACTGGTTCCCGGTACCCAGCACGTCGAGACGGAATCGCTGAAGCCGGTCGGCCGCCTGTTCGCCAGCGGCTACACGCTGCTCGGCAAGATCAAGACGGTGCCGCGCCCCCAGGTGGGCTGAAATGTCGACCCGGATCCTGCATCCCATGCCTGAAAAGACATGATAGCCCGGCCTCCGGGGGTTGGGCGTCGGGGCGGTCGTCTCGCTCCGGCCTCCCCCGCGCTCACGGCTGCGCCGTGATCGCGGGCTCGCTAACACCAGCTCCGCTCGACGACCCGCCCCGACGCCTGTAACCGGTGGGTGAGCACCAACCGCTGCTCACCACTACTGTCCCCCTGGTCGCGTATTCGCGGGGGATGCTTCTGGTCCCCGCCTCGATCCGGGCCGGGAGGAAAGCCGGGGGACCGACGAGCGAAGTTGGTTTTAGCGACCCGGCTCCGCCCTCGCCGCTCGAGGCGCAGGAGATCGTGGCGAGGGTGGCCAACGCGACGAGTAGCGACTGAGAGGTTCTCATTTCCATACCTCAACGGTTTCGGCGCGTGAGCGGCGAGGTGTTGCACATTGGGTGGCGAACCCGGCGGTAGGGTTGGGTGGTTACTAGGAAACAGGGCGCCATCCGGAGCACAGCCTCGCTGACGATAGGCGAAACGTGAGCGAAGTGGCCGGGGCTGCCCGCACGCACTGGCAAGGGGCCCTGGGGGCGAGCATTCTTATGAGCCAATGCAAAGAGTAGTAGTACCAGAGCTGGTTGACCAGCGGTCGCCTGATCCGGCTCTTCTGCGTGAGAGCCTGGACGATCTGGCATGGATGAATCGCTACCTGGGTGTGACTGCCGGCGTCGTACGCCGGCTCGAGCGGCTGTTGGAGGGCCGCTCGCTCGAGCGGCTCCGCGTGCTGGACGTCGGGGCCGGTGGCGCCGACATCCTGGCGGCGCTTGGCCGCTGCTGGGCGCGGCGCGGTGGGCGCTTCGAGGGTGCGGCGCTCGACTTCAGCCGCATGACGTCCCGCATCGCCGCGGCGCAGCTCACACAGGGCGATGGGGACGGCCGCATTCGCGCGGTCTGCGGCGATGCCAGAGCGCTGCCGTTCCCGGACGCCTGTTTTCACGTGACGATTTGCAGCACGTTTCTCCACCATCTCGATGAAGGCGACGCGTTGCGCGCCTTGCGCGAGATGGCGCGGGTCAGCGCACTGGGAATGGTTGTCACCGACCTGCGCCGCGGTCGGCCGGGCTTGTTGGCGGCCCGGACGCTGGCGAACACCGTGTGGCGGCGTCATCGCTACACACGGCACGACGCCACTGCCTCTATGCGCGCCGCCTATTCGATGGTCGAGGTGCAGGAGCTGGCGATGAGAGCCGGGCTGTCGGTGATTGTCGAGCCGCAGCGCTGGTTCCGCTGGGCACTCTGCTGGAGGCGACCGGGGTGAAGAGACCCGAGGCCGAGGTCCTGATCGTTGGGGCCGGTCCTGCGGGCGCGGCTCTGGGACTCGAGCTGGCGCGGCGCGGCCGCGAAGTGCTCATCACGGAAGCTGCGCGGTTCCCCCGGGACAAACCGTGCGGCGACTGTGTAAACCCGGGCGCAGTAGCCGAGTTGGAGCGCCTCGCCGTTCGCGAGCGATTGCAGGCGAAGCTGGCGCCGAGGCGACTAAGGGGCTGGAGCGTCGAGGCGCCGGACGGTAGCGCCTTCCGGGCGTGCTTCGGGTCCGACCACGACGGCCGCGCACCGGAAGGTTGGGCGGTGCGTCGTCGCGATTTCGATGCGGCTCTCCTCGAAGAAGCACAGTGCGCCGGTGTCGGTGTGCGCTTCGGCGTGCGGGTCTACGACCTCATGCGGGCAGGTGGCCGGATCGCCGGCGTCGCGGCGCGCCAGGGAGCCGACCGAAGTGAGATCCGGGCGAGGTTCGTGGTGGGAGCCGACGGCCTCCGTTCCGTGGTGCAGCGCCGCCTGCGCTTGAAGCGCCGGCCTGCGAGACTGCGGAAGATCGCCCTGGTCGGGCATCTCGCCGGCCCGGATGGCGAGGACGACTTCGGCGAGCTGAGGGTGCGCGGTGGCCGGACCTGCGGGTATGCGCCACTGCCTCACGGGGGCAACGTCACCCTGGTCATACCTGAGGACGAAGCGGCCGAAGCCGGCGGCTCGCCGCGCGACTTCTTCTCGGGTGCTCTCTCGCAGTTCCCCGAAGTGCAGGCCCGCGTCCGCGCCTCCGGCCTGGAGAAAGCAGTACTGGTGACGGGCCCGTTCGACCGGCCGGTGCGCCGGGCCTGGTCGCCGGGCGCTCTCCTTGTCGGCGACGCGGCAGGCTACTACGACCCGTTTACGGGCCAGGGTATCTATCAGGCGCTCCGTAGCGCACGACTGGCCGCCGAAGCGATCGATGCCGCTCTTACGGATCCCGAGAGGGAGACTCACGCGTTGGCGCGGTACGGGCGGCGCATGCGACTCGAGTTCGAGCCGAAGCGTGGCCTGCAGCGCGTAATCGAGGCCGCCGTCAGCCGGCCCGCCGTCATGTCGCGCCTAATGGTCACGCTGTCGCAGCGCGAGGGCGTCGCAGCCGGTCGTCTGCTCAGGGCGACTGGCGACCTGGTCCACCCGGCTACGTTGCTCGACCCTGCGCTCTGGGTACCGCTACTTTCGAGACTGGCATACGGCGAATGGACACACATAACGAGATCGTGATGAATGCGTCGCAGGCGCGCTGCTTCCAGGTGGCGGCCGACGTCGAACGCTGGCCCGAGATTCTCCCCCACTACCGGCGGGTGCGTTTCCGTCGTCGCGACGATTTCGGCGTGGGACTGGTAGAGATGGCGGCGCGCCGCATGTTCGGCCCGATCGGCTATCCGGTGTGGTGGGTGAGCGAGATGTCGGCCGATGAATCGGTTCCAATTGTTCGCTACAAACACGTCGAGGGGATCACGAAGGGGATGGACGTCGAGTGGCGCTTTCACTCCGAGGGCGACACGACGCGGGTGGAGATCGTGCACGACTGGCCCGACGGGCCGGGCTGGCCGCTGATCGGCCGATTCGCCGCGAACGGCGTTATCGGCCCTGTCTTCATCCACCACGTGGCCGGGATGACTCTGGAAGGGGTAAAAGGAGCAGCGGAGGAACAGTGATCATATCGAGAAAGGACACCGGCAATGGGCGGCGCCGTGTCGCTGTGACGGGGATCGGGTGCATCACGCCCACGGGGGTTGGAGCGGACGGCCTCTGGGCCGGCCTGCGTCGCGGCGCTTCTGCGGTGCGCCGCATCACACGCTTCGATCCTGAACCGTTCCGCAGTCACATGGCGGCGGAGGTCGATGGATTCGACCCGGCAGATCACATGGGGGCGAAGCGGGCGAAGCGGCTCGACCGTTTCGGCCAGTTCAGTGTTGCGGCGGCGCGTATGGCATTGGACGATGCGGAGCTCGACCCGGCGAACCTGGCGCGCGATCGTGTAGCGGTTCAGATGGGCTCGGCGCTCGGCGGGGTAGCGTACGCCGAGGAGCAGCACCAGGCGTACGTATCGGAGGGCCCTACGGGGGTCAACCCGCTTCTCGCACTCGCCGTGTTCGCGGGGGCCGCGAGCTGCAACGTAGCCATCGAGTTCGGCTTCACCGGCCCGAACTCGACCAACGGCATGAGCTGCGCCTCGGGCGCCATCGGCATCGGCCACGGATTTCGCTTGATTCGTGACGGCGAAGCGGACGTGGCGCTGGCCGGCGGTGCCGAGTGCCCGCTATCGCCGCTGTCTTATGGCGCATTCGCGCTCATCCGCGCCATGTCGAAGCGCAACGACGACCCGGCCACGGCCAGCCGGCCCTTCGACCGGGAGCGTGATGGATTCGTCATGGGCGAAGGGGCTGCGCTGCTCGTCTTGGAGGAGTGGGGCCACGCGGTGAAGCGCGGTGCCCGCATCTACGCCGAGCTGTGCGGCTTCGGTACCACCAACGACGGCTATCACATGACGGCGCCGCGGCCGGACGGCGCTCAAGCCGCTCGCGCCGTCGAGCTCGCTCTGGCGGACGCCGCCTCGGTGGCGGATGAGGTCGAGTATGTGAACGCGCACGCGTCATCGACCCGGCTCAACGATCCGGTCGAGACGAAGGCGATCAAGTCGGTGCTGGGTGAGCGGGCGTACACGGTGCCGGTGAGCGGCACGAAGGGATACTACGGTCACCCGTTGGGTGCGTCGGGTGCCATCGAGGCGGCGATCTCGGTTCTCGCCATCGAGCGGGGCTGGCTACCGCCCACGCTCAACCTTCGGGACCCCGATCCCGAGTGCGATCTCGACTACGTGGCCGGCGCCGGTCGCGATGCCGACGTCGGCTTTGTCGTATCCAACTCGTTCGGGTTCGGCGGCGTCAACGCCGCCCTTGTTTTCCGTTCTACCGGGTAAGCTGGAACGGACGTGCCACTACGCGCTGGCAACCTTGGCGATGATCTGGAACCATGCGAACACGAAGAGAACGTTCGAGACCACCACCATCAGGAATGCGTCGGGGAAGAACGATGCATCCATCACCTTGCAGATGAGTACGTAGAGCACGATCGTGCTGGCCAGCATACCTACGATCGGTCCAGCGAAGAACCCGGCCACACCGGCGGCGACGAACGATCCGGTCGCTGCAATTAGCACGCCGAATATGTTGCCACCGACGCGGGTGATCTTCATGGCGATCCAGAGGCACGGAATGTAGATGACGAACGAGATTCCGGCGATCACCAATCCGATTTGTGTCTCCTCCATCGCTCTTCTCCTTAACTCGTCTTGACGAGCCGCTGCCCGGGGCTGCCCGTTCGGCCGGGCCACGTACCCGTTGCTGTGCTGCCGGTTACTGTGATTGGACTGGGCTGCGACTGGGACAGGGGACGACCGAGTCGATGAGAGGGCGGGGAAGCGGGTCGCCGCCGTGGTTGGGCCTGTAACTCTTTAGGACCCAACGGCTTGTAGTCTACGCCGGATAGTTCTCGGGCGGGGGGTCCGGCCTGTAGTTACCCGCCAGTCGGCCGGGAGGTCCGGCGGCTAGCTCGTGGCTTGACTGCGACGTGGGAGGTCGTAGCTTTGTAGCCTTGGTGGATTGATTTGTGGCTGCTTGCAACCACCGAAAAAAAAGTGCTAAAGAGCCGGGCGCTGCGGACCTTTACGATAGCCGCGGCGACTTCCAGAGCTGAGAAGTTCCACGCGACCCGTGCTCACCCTCGAGGTCGCGTTTCTTATTCGGGCGGCCACCTCGCGTGAAGAGATATTTTCATGCCGGACTTCAGAGCCCTGATCGAGAACGGCAGCGCCCATCTGTTCGATGGCGCCATCGGCACCGAGCTATACCAGCGCGGCGTCTTCATCAACGTCTCTTACGACGAAATCAACCTGAAGAGCCCCGAGCTCGTGCGTGAAGTGCACCGCGCCTACCGCGAGGCGGGTGCCGAGATCCTCGAGACGAATACGTTCGGCGCCAACCGCGTGCGGCTCGACAGGTTCAGTCTCGGCGACCGGGTCGACGACATAAACAGGGCCGGCGCCGAGTTGGCGCGTGAAATCGCCGCGGACGACCGCTACGTAGCCGGCTCCATCGGGCCGCTGGGCATCCGTATAGAGCCGTACGGGCCTACGGCGCGTGACGAGGCCCGCGCCTTCTTCCGCGAGCAGGCGCAGGCACTGGCCGCCGGCGGTGCCGACGTCTTCATCATCGAGACGTTCGGCGACCTCTCGGAGATCGAGCAGGCGATACTCGGGTGCCGCGACGCCGCTGATCTGCCGATCATCGCCCAGATGGCCGTGAATCCAGACGGGAATACCGCGTACGGCTATGACCCGGCGCGGATCGCCCACCACCTGGACGAGGCGGGCGCCGACGTTATCGGCCTCAACTGCAGCGTGGGACCGGCGCTCATCCACAAGGCGATCCAGAAGATGGCGGAGGTAACGAATCGGCCGCTCTCGGCGATGCCGAACGCGGGCCTGCCACGGGAGATCGAGGGCCGCAAGATCTACATGGCGTCGCCCGATTACTTTGCAAAGTACACGCGCCGACTGATCCAGGCCGGCGCACGCTTCGTCGGCGGTTGTTGTGGAACGACACCGGAGCACATACGCGCCATGGCGGCTCAGGTACGCGCGCTGCGCCCGGGCCGCCACACGATGGTCGTGGATGCGGTCCGCGACGTGGAACGACGTGAGGCGCATCCCGGGGTCGAGCCCGTCCCCGCAGCCGAGCGCTCGCAGCTCGGGCGCAAGATCTCAGCCGGCGAGCTGGTTACGAGCGTTGAGATCCTGCCGGCGAAGGGGTGCGATCCGGCCGACGTCCTCGAGAAAGTGCATGCGCTGAAGGCGGCCGGCGTCGATGCGGTTAACGTGCCCGATGGTCCCCGTGCGATGATGCGGATGGGCGTTCTCGCCAGTTGCGCGATCATCGAGCGGGAGGTCGGGCTCGAGACGATCCCCCACTACTGCTGTCGCGATAGAAACCTGCTGGGGATGATGAGCGATCTACTGGGCGCCCACGCCCTGGGGCTACGCAACCTGCTCATAATCACGGGTGATCCACCGAAGCACGGGCCGTACCCCGACTCTACGGCGGTCTTCGACATCGACTCAGTCGGGCTCACCAACCTGGTGCGCAAGCTCAACGAGGGACTCGATCTCAGCGATAACTCCCTCGGGTCCGCCACCAGCTTCTTTCACGGGGTGGGCGTGAACCACGCGTCGGTCGATCCCGACTACGAGATCCATCACTTCGAGTGGAAGGTGGATGCGGGCGCGCAGTTCGCAGTGACGCAACCGATCTTCGACGTCCAGACCTTCCTGGAGTTTCTTGAGAATATCGACAACGTGCGCATTCCCGTCGTGGCCGCCGTCTGGCCGCTGGTCTCCTACCGCAACGCCGAGTTCATGGCCAACGAGGTGCCCGGCGTGGTCGTGCCCGACTCGATCCTCGAGCGGATGCAGCGCGCCTCCGAGCGCGGGAAGGACGCGGCGATGGAAGAAGGGCTGGCCATAGCACGCGAGATGGTGGAAGCGCTCGAGCCCCACGTACAGGGCATACAGGTGAGCGCGCCGTTCGGCAAGGTCGGTTTCGCGCTGCAGGTGTTCGAAGCGCTGGATGGTTGGGAGAACCGGGCGTAGGCCGGGGGTCGGAGCCGGGGGACCGTTCGCTCCGGTCGACCCGGGGGTCGGAGCCGGGGGACCGCTCGCTCCGGCCGACCCGGCAGTCGAGGTCGGTGGTTGCTGCGAGTACGTCGGGTAGCTCACCCGCGGACTTGGCCCATAAATCGGAGCCGGGTCGCTAAAACCAGCTCCGCGAGTCGGTCCCCCGGCTCCTCGCGGTCAGGACAGAACGGCGACTAGGGCATCCCCGGCTGCACGCGACTAAGGCGACAGTGGCCAAGCAGCGGCTGACAATCACCCAACGGTTGCGGGCGTCGGGGTGTTTCGTCGAGCGGAGCTGGTGTTAGCGAGCCCGCGCTCACGGGTGACGTGAGCGCGGGGGAGGCCGGAGCGAGACGACCACCCCGACGCCCAACCCCGGATGCCGGGCTTAACGGCAGCCGACGAAACGCACGCCGCTCTGGCGGTCGCCGATGACCTCGGCCAGACTCGCCAGCACGTAGTCGATATCCTCGTCGGTATTGCCGACGCCGAGGGACATCCGGATGGCGCAGTGTGCGTCCTCGTCGCTCAGTCCCATCGCCACCAGTACGTGGGACGGTTCGGGGTTGCCCGATTTGCAGGCGGAGCCGGACGAGAAGAAGACGCCGTGCCGGTCGAGGAACAGCGCGAGCGACTCGCCGCGCATCTCGGGCAGCGTCATGTTGAGCGTGTTGGGGAGCCGCTGCGTCGCATGTCCGTTGAGCTTCGCCGCCGGGACGATCTGCCTGATTCCCGCCTCCAGTCTGTCGCGCAGCTCTCGCACCCGCTCCGGCTCCCTGTGGTTCAAGCGGCGCGTGCCGAGCTCGCAGGCCTTACCGAAGCCCACAATGCCCGGGACGTTCTCGGTGCCGGCGCGCAGCTTCCGCTCCTGACCGCCGCCGTGGATGACCGGCGACAGCTCGACGCCCTGGCGCACGTAAAGGGCGCCTACCCCTTTGGGCCCGTGGATCTTGTGGCTGGAGACAGAGAGCAGATCGACGCCCAGCTCCGCAACATCGATGGGTAACTTGCCGAGTCCCTGCACCGCATCGGTGTGAAACAGCGCACCGTTCTGGCGAGCGACATGAGCCAGTTCAGCGATCGGATTGATCGTGCCCACCTCGCTGTTCGCCATCATCAAGCTGACGAGGATCGTCTGTGGGGTGATGGCGCCGGCGAGTGCCTGGGGGTGCACCATTCCGTCGGAGTCGACGTCCAGGCAAGTGATCTCGAACCCGAACTCCTTGAGCGACTCGCAGGTCTGGAGGACGGCCGGATGCTCGACCGTCGACGTGATGATGTGGTTCCCCGCGTCGCGCTTCGCGAACGCCACGCCCTTGATCGCCAGGTTGTCCGACTCGGAGCCGCCGCCTGTGAACACGATGCGGCGCGCCGTGCAGTTCAGAGCCTGGGCCACCTTCCTGCGCGCCGCCTCCACCGCATCACGCGCCTCGACCCCGCGGCTGTGGATGCTGGACGGGTTGCCGTACTCTTCTTCCAAGAACGGTAGGATCGTTTCGAGTACCTCGGGGTCCACCGGCGTCGTGGCATTGTGATCCAGGTAGACCCGTCTCCGCGGCTTCTGCGGCCTAGCGATCTCGACCACCGCCTCGCTCTCGTCTTCGGCGACACGCCCGGAGCCGTTCGAGCCCTCCGCCCTGACCACTTCGCAGAGCAGCGCCTTGTAGACGGGGAAGCCCGAGATCGGGTCGTAGCGACTGAGGTCCGTGAGATCGTTGACGTTGCACTCCTGCCATTCCTTCGAGCCCAGTGGGCCGCCCCCTCCCATGTTGGCGTCGATGGCGCCCTCGACGATGTCGGCGGTGACCCGCGCCTGGAAGCGCACTCTGCCGCGCGGAGTCGCCACCCAGACCCAGTCGCCGCTCTCGATGCCGCGCTCCGCCGCATCTCGTGTGTTCATAGTCACTTGCGGGACCGGCGCCTTGCGGCTCAGGCCCTGAACTCCGTGATGCTGTGTTCGGAAGTCGGCGAAGATGCGCGCACCCGAGTTGAAAACGAGAGGGTGACTCTCCGCCAGCGCCGGCTGCACCAACGGCCCTTCGCCCGGCTCGGTGTAGACGGGGAGCGCGTCGTAGCCGTGCTCCTCGAGAATGCTGGAGGCGATCTCGAACTTGCCTGATGGCGTGGCGAAACCGGGCTCGCCGTCCTCGCGCAACATCCCCTTCTCCCACTTCTTGTACTGCATCATCGCTGTGGGGATCTGCACCTCGCCGCCTGCCTCGCGCACATCCTCCAACGTGAAGCCCGAGCCTTCGAGAACGTGGCGCAGCAGGTCTTCCTCGGTGCGCGGATAGGAATCGCCGTATCCCAGGCGGTCCGCCAGCTCCGTGAGGATGAGGTAATCGTTCCGCGCCTCCCCTACGGGCTCGGTCAGCTTCTCGCGGATCTTGAAGATCGGGCCGTAGGTCATGTACGAGGTGATCTCGTACATGGTGGTGGCCGGCAGAACGATATCGGCGTAGGCGGAGTCGGCCGTATGGTGGCGGTTGATGGTGACGAGGAAGTCGAGGGCGCTTAGTGTGTCGCGCCAGACCTGCGACTCCGGCCAGGCGGTGATGATAGAGCCGCCCAGGACGATGAGTCCGCGGATCTTGTACGGTTCGCCTTTCAGCACCGAGTCGGGAAGCGCGATCGCGTGTGACTCGCCCCGGTACATACTATAGACGGGAAAACGATCGCGGCCCAGAGCCTTCTTCACGTTCGGATTCGGGATCAGCCCGGCGCGGTTGATCGGGAACTGGTTCTCCCGCATGCGAATGGCGAGGCCGCCGGGGACATCGAGCTGGCCGGCCAGGGCCCAGAGCGTGAAGACCGCGCGGATCGCCTGCACGCCGCTGTCGGAATACTCGAGCCCCGTGTACATGATGGGGCAGGCGCCGCGGGCCCGGGCGATGCGGCGAGCCAGTTCGACGACCTTTGCCGCCGGTACTCCGGTGATTTCCTCCACCACCTCCGGTCGATAGTGCTGCACGTACTGGGCTAACTCATCGAAGCCTACGGTCCAGTGCTTGACGAACTCCTCGTCGTGGAGCTCTTCCTCGATCAAGAGGTTGATCATGCCGAGCGCTAACGCGCCGTCGGTGCCGGGGCGAATAGGGATCCACTCGGCGTCGACCTCGCGGGCCGTATGGTTGCGTTGCGGGTCGATGCAGACCACTTCGGCGCCACGGAGTACGGCCCGCTTAATCTGCTCGTGGGCCAGCGGCGGCGAGTCGGTCGCCGGGTTGGCGCCCCAGATCACGATGAGCTCTGCGTTCTCGATGTCGTGATCCATCGTGTGGTAGTACTCGCCGAATGTGACGTGCGGCGCGATCATCGCGAACGACACGTAACAGAGCGCACCCACACCCAGTGTGTTGGGCGAGCCGAAGGGGAAGAGGACGCTCGAGGCGGATGAGATGGCTACACCCGCAGGCTGGAAGACATCGCAGAGCGCCAGCTCGAAGCTGCCGCGGCCTGTGTAGATTGCGGTCGCTTCCGGGCCCGACTCGTCTCTTATCTTACTGAGGTTCTCGACGATGATCTCGAATGCGTCGTCCCAGCCGATGCGCTCGAACTCGTGCGTGCCCTTGAGGCCCACACGGCGCATCGGGTACTGGAGCCGATCGGGGTCGTGCACGATCTCCGATGAGTGAGCGCCGTTGGTGCAGATCATCCCCAGCGGGTGATCCTGCGGCCGCACGCCCGCTATCCGCCCGGCCTCCAGGGTGACGGTCACCCAGCAACCGGCGGGGCAGATGCCGCAGAGGCCATCTCGCTCTTCGATGCGAGCACGCTTGGCCGCCTCACGACGGCTCATGGTGGCCTTATGCATGGATCATCGAGTTGCCGACGGATAGGCGGCGCGGATCAGCGTGTCGTCGGTGCGCTCGAGGAGCAGGAGCGCGAACCATTTCTTCTCGTCGGTGAAAACGCGCTTGAGGTCGAAGCCGAACGCGGCCAACTCGCGCTGCAACTTCGACAGGCGGTACTTGCGGCTGATCTCGATCATAATGCGCTCGCCGCTGCCTATCTCGAAGGTCTGGTCGAGCGGTTCGACGTGAAGCTGTTGGTGCGTATGGAAGCGCGCGTAGATCTCGATGCGCTCGAGCACTGGATTCCAAACCGCGTGATGCTTGATCTGTGAGAGGTCGAGCGCGGCGCCCAGCTCGCGATTGATGCGGGCGAAGTAGTTGTTCGTGAACCTCGCGGTGACTCCGGCAGCATCGTTGTACGCCGCCTCCACGACGTCGACATCCTTCACCAGGTCAACGCCGAGCAGGAAGAAATCGCCCGCCGGGAGATGGTCGGCGACGCTGCGCCAGAATGACGTGGTCTCCGCCTCGTTGAAGTTGCCGATGCTGCTGCCGAGGAAGATGAGTATCTGTGGCGACAGCTGGCGCAGCACGGGGAAGGCGCTGCGATAGGTCCCATTGATCCCGGTAAAATCGACGTCCGCGAAGCTCTCGGCGATGGACCGGCTCGCCGCAAGCAGCGCGCTACCGCTCACGTCCACCGGGACGTAACGCACCGGTTCTTCGCCACGGGAATAGGCGGAGAGCAGATACTCGGTCTTTACCGAGTAGCCGGAGCCCAGCTCGACCAGGGTGACCGGGCCGGTGAACCGCCGGATCTCGGCGGCGTGCTCCGCCAGGATGCCCGCCTCGGTGCGCGTCGGGTAGTACTCGGGCTGCCGGGTGATCTCCTGGAACAGTCGGCTACCCTCGGCGTCGTAGAGGAACCGGCAGTGGAGCCATTTCGGTTCATCGCTCAGCCCGGCAGCCACAGATCTCGCGAACGCCTGCAGGGACTCGCTGGTGCCCGGGGCCTGCACGAGTACGGCGCCGGATCCGACGGCTTCCTGGAAGCGGGTCGGGAAATCAGACATGGGCTTGCAAGATAGGGTCAGGATTGACTCATTGCCAACGATCTGGTTGCCTTCCCATCCCTCTCAATGCAGACGGCGAGCCGAGAGTTCCCGGTGAACAGATGTGTGTTATGAGGAATCATAAGCGTTACAAGAGATCGCTGTTGGGCTGAGGCTCGGCCCTGGGGTTCCCGCCACTCCGGAGTTTCGAGCCGTGGTTCTTCTGTCTCCTACGGTTACGCCTGCCAGTAGTGGCGGCGTCCAGCCGGCCTTCCTCGCCCATACGCTCTCAGAGATCCGTTGACCGGGCATTCCGGGGATGCCCCGCTGGTGGTGTCGTCGGAGTCTGCGCCTGAGCCCTCCGCTCGGCGGGACCCGGTCCGGGCGCTCGTTGGACGTCAGGGGCTCGGAGGGACCGCCATGGAGAAACATCAAGTCGACATATTGCGCTCGGGCTTCCTCACCGATGGTCGCTTCTTCAGCATCGAGGCCGGCCGCATTAAGGGCGGCAGCTGGGGCGCCTGGATGGTGTGCGTGCCGTCTGAGGCCGAAATCCCTCAGGACGAAACACACGCGCTGCATGTTGCGGGCCGCAAGGAACTACTTCGCAGATGGGCAGAGGACCTCAGCGAGGAAGAGATAGAGGGTCTTGCGGAAATATGAGCCTGGTCCTACGTGCGGCCTGGAAAGCCCACCCGTCTACCAGCCGACCTTCTCCACGGTGACGCCGCGGGCCGCGTCGGTAATAAACTCATCGGCCTTGCGACCGTAGAGCCTGTCGTAGTTCTCCGTGACGTAGCTCAAGAAATCATCGACCAGCGCAGCGGTGACCAGGTTGACCGTGCAGCCGCCGAAACCGGCGCCGGTCAGCCGCGCACCAATTATCCCGGACGCCTGGCGCGCCAGCTCGACCAGCCCGTCCAGTTCCTCTGAGCTGACCTGGTAGTCGTCGCGCAGCGAGCGGTGCGATGCGAACATGAGCTCGCCAAAACGCTCGGTCTCGTTGGCCTCGAGGGCTGCCGCGGCCAGCTGGACGCGCTCGATCTCGCCGACGACGTGGCGGGTGCGCCGGTCGAGCGGCGGCGACAGATGGCGGAGCAGCGACTGGAGTTGCTCGGCCTCCACATCGCGTAGCGAGCGGATATCGTCGTCGAGCACGTTCAAACGGCTTACTGCCTCCTCGCATTCGCGCCGCCTGTCGTTGTACTCCGAGTCGCGAAGTTGGCGCTGGACGCCGGTGCAGAGGACGACGATCCGCATGGCCGATGGCAAGGGCAGATGGCGGATTCCCAGGGTGCGGCAGTCGAGGAGAAGGGCCTTGCCGGGCAGAGCGCAGGCTGCGGTGACCTGATCCATTATCCCGCATTGGACGCCGACGAAGCTGTTCTCGGCCGTCTGGCTGAGCTGTGCGAGCTTGAGCTCGGGGAGGTCCAGCCCGGAAGCCTGGCGGAACGCTGCGGCGAAGGCGACTTCGAGGGCGGCGGAAGAGGAGAGGCCGCCGCCGATGGGGATGTTTCCAGCCACGGCGGCGTCGAGGCCGCTGAGCGGCAGGCCTGCCTGAGCGATCGCCCAGGCGACACCCGCCGGGTAGGCCGCCCAGCCGCCGACCGAGCCGGGGGTCAGCTCGGAGATGTCGAACTCGGCCGTCTCGTCAAAGTGCTCGGCGTAGATGTGAACGCGTCGATCGTCGCGGGGCGTGAAGGCGACGGCGATCTCGAGATCCACGGCGACCGGAAGCACGAGACCATCGTTGTAATCCACGTGGCCGCCGATCAGGTTCACGCGGCCGGGAGCGCGGCTCAGGAATTCCGGCCGGCGCTCTAGTGCCTTCTCGAAAGCCGAGCGGGCGAGTTCGAGTGGTGTCTGTTCTTCTGCGGGTTCTGTCGTTGACATGTCTCCGGCACCGCTCTAGTCTCGGATCTGATCGGTCGCCTGTCCCGCGCCCCTAGCCCTTTGGCTATGAACCTGTTCCGGACCTCTTTTCGCCGCCCGCTCGCGACTGCGGCCCTCGCGCTCTGGGCATGCGTGCTGCCGGTCGCGGCAGGCGCGGCAGAGCCGCAGGCCGCCGCCTCGCAGGTGCGTCGCCTCGAGGTCCTCATCGTCTTCTATACCCGCTCCTTCTCGCAACAGCTGACGCGCGAGCAACTGGAGCGGGTCCACGAGGAGGTCCTCGAGTTCGTCGAACTCTATCGCACCGCGGCCGGCGACGCGGTGGACTTCCGTATCTCGCTTTTGCAGATCGACCGCGAGCTGGCCCGTGCCGAGGTCTCGGAGGTTGCTCCCGGCCGCTACTACCTGGCGCGCGAAGACATCGAGGACCAGCTCGTCGCGCTCGGTATGCTCGGCCACGAGTTCGACGAAGTGATCGCCCTCTACGCCTGGAACAACGCCAACCCAGAGGGCGCAACGCTCGCCTACGGCGGCGGCGCCGTCGGCCCCGACGGGGTCTTCCTGGGCGACGCCGGCTACAACTCGATCGGCGTCTTTGCCTGGGACCCTGGCCGCATCTCGCAGATCTTGATCCACGAGGTGCTCCACAACATCGACGATATGTTCTCGAAGAGCGGCATGCCCGACGGCTTCCTCAACTCCGACGAGATGAGCCGCAACATGCCGACCCTGCTTGCAGAGCGGCCGGGCATCTTCCTCCCGCACTATGATGATGACGGCATGTTAAGGTACGCCGAGCGGGAGCGTGCCAACAGGGCGACATATCCGTGGGCCATGCAACTTGTCTACTACGGCTGGATGCTGCAGCGGACGCCGAGCGAGGCGTGGCTCGACCTCGATTACGGAAGCGTCGTCGACTCGGGCGAGCGTGCCCGTGGGGCGCGGCCGCTCTACGAGCGCATCTTCTTGAGCCGGGCCAACGAACGGGTGTACCTGCCCGTGGTCGCCGGGGGCGAGGCACCGCCGACTGTTGACGCCGCCGGCCGGGAGGCTCCGCTCGAGCGGCGTTCCTACCGACACACCGACTCCGACGGCAGCACGTTGTTCGAGGGCACGTACTACTCCGCCTGGCTCGATCTGTCCGGGTCCGCTGGCCCGCTGTCGGTGACAGTGGGAGCCGGAACGTCGGAGATCGTGCCGATCGGTATCGGCGAGCTGGTCGCGCCGAGCCGGGTCGTCACGCACGCCCGGCGCATCGTGTCAGCGGTTGAGGGGGATACCGTGGCCTTCGAGACGGCCGTAGCCGGCCCGGCGTCCGAGGGTGTGCTGCTCGTCGAGGCGCGGCAAGCACGCTTCGGCGGATCGGGCCCCGTGGCCAACGGTGCGACGCTGGGCGTGCTGATCGGAGAGGACACGCTTCCGCTCGACCAAGTCGAGCCGGGTCACTTCGCTTTCGACGTGTCGCGCCTCGAGATGGGGCTGCACGAGCTCATCCTCACAGCCGCTGCGCCCGAGCTCGTCTTCGTCCCGCGTGCGGTCCGCGTCGAGCGCCGCTCACCCTTGCGCATCTGGGCCGAGGGCCTGCTGACAACCGGGGTCGGCACACCACTCGACGTTACGATCCGCATAGCTCAGGACATGGGCGCGCAGGGCGCGAGAGTCACCGCCCGGGTCGGCGACCGTGACCTGGAGCTTCGCGAGCTGCCCGACGGGCGCTACAGCGCTGTGGTGGATGAAGGCCTGCTGCCGGGGCTCGATACGATCCGGGTCCGGGCCGAACTACCGGCGGAGGGCGGCTACGAGATCCTCGAGAGCTCGATCCCTGTCTACGTCGAGCCGCGTGGGTGGATCGAGGTGCCGCGCCGCATCGGCGCGCAGGCAGGAGAGATCGTCACCCTCGAGGCGCGGGTCCGCGATCGTATGGGGCGCGTCGTCGAGGGCGCGAACCTCGCGATCGCAGTCGTCATCGGGCCCGATCTCCTGACGATGCCGGAGGAAGAGCCGGGCGTGTACCGCGTTCGCTTCGCGCCGCCGCCCGGCGACCATCGCGTCTACGTGATCGGACTGGAAGGGAGCTTCGAGCGCCGTGTGGTGTCGCTGCAGGTCCGCTAGGAGCGCGAGTGCCGCGCTGGTCTTAGCACTCGTCGCCTACGCGCTCGCGTCCGCGATGACGGACGCGGCGCGCCGTGGCGCTCCCCGCGTCGCCGTCGCGCCCTTCCTCACCTTCGAGCTACAACTCGACGGCGAGCTCTCCGAGTGGGAGGACGTGCCGGGGATCTCCTTCGACTCGTCCAGCTACCTGCTGACCGACACGGCGCTCTACGATGGGAACGCCGACCTTAGCGGTGCGATCCAGTTCGTTTGGGACACGACCTGCTTGTATGTCGCGGGGCGTTTCGCCGACGATCGGCTCATCGGCGGCGCGGCTTGGACGAGCGATCGCGTGAACCTCGTCTTCGACTTTCTCGGGGATAACCACCCGCTGAGTTACGAGGGCGAAGCGCCCGACGCTTCGCGCTGGCAGCCGGACGATCAGTGGGTCTACGGCCACATCGTCGGCGATGGCGAGCCGCCTTACCCGGTCATGAGACTCGCCAACGACTACCACGGGCCGGTCGACGGTGCGCAGTTGGTGTCGCGCTCGGTCGAGGCGGGCTGGACGTTCGAGATGCGGGTCCCCTGGGCCGGGCTGCCTGAGGCGCTACCGTTCGTGGGAGCGGTCTTCGGGATGCAGATCTTTCTGAGTGACGGCGACGGCGTCGGCCGGCTGACCGAGATCATGTGGAGCGAGCGCTGGGGTCACTCGCGGGAGGTCGGTCTTATGTGGGAGCTCTGGAAGATGGGCAGACTGGTGCTCACGGGTGAGCCGTTGATACTGGAGCCGCCGGGAGGGAGCGGGTAAGATGGCCGATCCGCTGCAGCTGCTGGGGCGTACCGACAAGTTCTACCTGGGCTCGGGGAGCGGTATCATCTTCGCGCCGCGCTTTCCGCGCTGGCTCGAGTACCCCGGCTTCTGGGATGACATCGACGTCTACCACTACCAGCTCGCACCGCTCTTCACCGTCACGCTGCTCAGCGAGCGCGAGGACGCGCCCGGCGGTCCGGTGGTGCTGCGGCAGCTGAGCCGCCGCTGGTCGCCGGCCGAACTGGTCTGCGAGTACAAGTCGGAGGACGGCCTGCACGCCTGGGAGCACCGCTCGGTCGTGCCCGGCGGCTGGTTCGTGTCGGAGTGGAGCCTGCACAACTCGAGCGGTGCGGATCGGACGCTGCTGGCGGTGGCATGGACGGTCCAGGACGCCGACGGCGTCGACCTGGGCACGGTGGAAGCGGAGGCCGGGGCGGTGCGTTTCCGCTGCGCCGTCCAGGATCTGCACATCCATCGCGTCGGCGTCGATGTGGCGCTGGAGGCGCCGATCGATGCGATCGCCGGTTGCGCCCACCTGGCGGAACGCTCGAGCTTCGACCCGCGCTGGGAGTTCACGCCGTTCCCGGAGAGCTGGCGTCACCGCCTCGAGACGTCCGTTCGGATCGCCGGCGTCAGCCAGGCGGGCGCGCTCTACGCGGCTGCGGTATCGCGCGTGAAGGTTCCGGCCGGCGGCGCGGCGACGGCAACGCTTCGCGCCCGGGTCAGAGCGGAGAACGCCCGTGACGTTCAGATGACCAGCCCGCTCGCCGGCCACCTCAGAGAACACGCGCCGCCGCCCCCGCCGATCTCGGACGTCGAGCCGCCGGTCGGGGCTGAGCCCGGTGCGGTGAGCCGCGTCGGATGGACCGCCTACTTCCGCTCGGTGCCCGAGTTCTCGTGCTCCGATCCCTACCTCGAGGGCTACTGGTACTACCGCTGGTATGGGCTGCAGCTCTGCAGCCACGAAGGCGGCGTGGCGAACCATCCCTATCCGGGCTGCTGCGAGGGGACCGGCTACTTCCACGTGCCCATCGCCTACAGCGCACAGTGTCACGCCCGCGAGCTGCGCTGGCTGCCCGACCCGGCGTGGGCGCGCGGGGTCGTCTTGAACTTCCTAGCCCACCAGAAAGAGAGCGGCGAGTTCCACGGTCGTGTCTACGTGAACCACCTGGCGCACACCGATTTCTACTTCGCGAACTGGGGCGACGCGGTGCTCGCAGTCGATGCGGTGCACCCCGACGATTCGTATCTGCGGGCCGTCTACGATCCGCTGGCACGCTACGCCGAATGGCTGGCCCGCGAGCGGGACGCCGACGACACCGGTCTCTACGACGTCATCGATCACTACGAGACCGGCCAGGAGTACATGAGCCGCTACATGGCGGTGAGCGATGAGGCCGATAGCGAGGCGTGGGGCAGGAAGATTCGCCTCAAGGGCGTCGACGTGACGGTGTACGCCTATCAGCTACAGCGCGCGCTGGCGACGATCGCCGACCGGCTCGGCGACCCCAATGGCGTGAAGCGCTGGGAGAGCGTCGCCGACCGGACCGGCGACGCGATCATGGGTCTCATGTGGGACGAGAGCACGTTGATGTTCCACGATATCGAGCCGGGGACTATGGAGCGGACGCAGGCCAAGGCTGCGATTCACTTCTATCCCTTTTTCACCGACCTCGTCGGGCCCGAGCAAGTCGAGGGGCTGCGCTCGCACCTCCTGAACCCGGAAGAGTTCTGGACGATCTATCCCGTGCCGTCCAGCAGCGTCGATGACCCGTACTTCAGTCCCGACGCCGAGTGGAGGGGGAAGCGGCACAACTGCCCCTGGAACGGTCGAGTCTGGCCGATGGCGAACTCGCACGTCGCGGAAGCGCTTGCCAGGGTAGCGATCGAGCACGATCCCGGGCTACGCGATCGGGCGGTGGAGCTTGATGTTCCACGACGGTGACCCGGCGCGGCCGAACTGCTACGAGCACTACAACCCGGAGACCGGCACACCTTGCCTCTACCGCGGCTTCGACGACTACCAGCACTCCTGGGTGAACGATCTCATAGTGAAGTACGTAGTAGGCTTCCGCCCCCAAGGCGGTGATTCGTTCATCGTGGACCCGTTCCCCTTCGAGATCGAATCGTTCCGCCTGGCGCGGCTCCCCTTCCGCGGCCACCAGGTGGGGGTCGAGTTCAGGGAGACGCGATTCAGGGTCCGGCTCGACGGCGAGGTCATCGCCGAGTCGTGGATCGGTGAGCCGGTGGAGATCGGGCTCTAATTCGACATTGGACAGCCGACAGCCGTCGACCTACGTTCAGCTCACTTCTCAGCTTTCGATGTCCGACGTTCAGTATTCGGCGTACAAGTCGGACGTCGAGTATCGAACGTCGCGCGTTGGCAGCTGAGATTGAAGCCGGGCATCGATCATCGGCTGTCGGCTGTCCAATGTCGAAATAGACCACGTACTTGTGGAACCATCGACTAGAGGCGTCGCCCGCTAGGTATCGCGCTTCGTCGCCCGCACCCAGGCGGCGCGGACGCGCTGCGACCAAACCGCGAATCCCTCTCTCAGGCTACCGGGATCCGGACGGAAGCGGACGGCCAGCAGCTGCTCGGCCGGGATCAGCGGATTGAACAGCGTGTCGATGCGGTAGGCTTGTTCCCCGCGAAACTCCAGCATGTCGACGCCTTCGAACTCGACGGACCGTCCTGTCGCCGCGAAGCCCGGCGGGTTCATGACGCCGAGATTCGTCGCCGTGATCTTCCAGGGAACGGCGCAGCGGCTGCCGTCGGCGGCGATACAAATCGGGTGGCGGATGACGTAGTGGAAGTCGGGGAACGCCCGCAGGACCGTCTGGGCGAAGCTCCGCACCGCATCGTGGCCCTCAGCCGGCGCCTGCATCGCCGGGTCGTCCCACACCACATCCTCGGTGAGGTACGAAAGGAACCTGTCGAGGTCCCTCGAGTTCCAGGCTTCGGTCAGCCCTTCGACAAATGCGGGGATCTGTTGGGGCTTCATGAGCCCTTTGGGCCGTATTGGAGGTACTCTTCTCTCACCGGCGAAAACACCTCGATGACGATCGAGTCCTCCAGCGCGGTCGCGCTGTGCGGGACTTCGCCGGCTATGTTCCAGCTGTCGCCCGGTCCGGCGTCGAAGCGGCCGTCACCGATGACGAAGTCCAGTCGCCCCGAGACCAGGTAACCGGTCTGCTCGTGTGGATGGTGGTGAGTGGGTATCCTCGCGCCCTTGCTGATCCGGAACATGCTAAGCAACGTCCGCCCTCCGTGGGCCAGCGTCTTCAACCTGACGCCCTCTGCGACTTCAGCGTAACCGCTCTCATCCGATTTCGTGAACATACGCGCCTCGATTCTCGGGTCCTGCACGCGCGGTTGTGAGAATAACGATGTCGAATGTGAGGGCGGCACACCAGAACAGAGCCGTCCGGGCGG
>JBDHHM010000015.1:0-17673 GCA_039589355.1 Gemmatimonadota bacterium
GCCTACCGGCAGGCGGCGCTCAAATTCCACCCGGACCGCAACCCCGACGACTCCCAGGCCGAGGAGAGGTTCAAGGAGGCGACGGAGGCCTACGAGGTCCTCCGCGACCCCGAGCTCCGCGGCCTTTACGACCGCTACGGCCACGACGGCGTGAAGGCCGGCGTCCGCGGCGGCGGTGGCGGCTTCGGCGGCTTCAGTACCTTCGACGAAGCGCTCAACATCTTCATGCGCGAGTTCGGCGGGTTCGGCTTCCAGGACATATTCGGCGCCGGACGTCGCGGCCGCGCCCGCAGCCGCGGCGCCGACGTGAAGATCCGCATCGCGCTGACCCTCGAGGACGTCATGCGCGGCGCCAAGAAGACCGTCCGAATGCCGGTCCTCGACAACTGCGAGGAGTGCAACGGCAGCGGTATGCTCGGCGGTGCACAGCCCACCAGCTGCCCGCACCTGCAGCGCCTGTAGCGGCGAAGGCCGCGTGATCAGCGACCCGTGTGCGACCTGCAACGGCGAGGGCCGGAGTCGAAGCGAGAAGTCGTTCGAGCTCGACATCCCGCCCGGCGTCGATAGCGACGACTACCTGACGCTACGCGGCCAGGGTAACGTCGGACGCCGGGGCGGCCCCCGCGGCGACCTGCTGGCGGTCATCCAGGTGGAGCCCGACGCGCGCTTCACACGCCGCGGTGCCGATCTCATCTACGACCTGCCGGTCACCTTCAGCCAGGCGGCGATGGGCACCACCATCGAGGTCCCCACCGTCTCCAAGAGCGCCAATGTGACGGTCCCGGCCGGCGTCCAGACGGGACACGTCATTCAGCTCCGCGGCAAGGGCCTGCCGCATCTGCGGCGCGGCGGTACCGGCGACCTGTTCGTGCGCGTCGTCGTCGTCACACCCAAGAAGCTCACGCCCGAGCAACGCGAGCTGTTCGAGACGCTGGCCGAAATCGAGTCTCCGGCCGAGCAGAGCGAGGACGGAGCCGGGTTCTGGCAGAAGGTGAAAGACGCGTTCTTCGAGTAGCGTAGAGGGGGGCTCTGACAAATGGCGGATTGTCTCTTCTGCAAGATCGCAGCTGGCGAGATCCCCGCGGAGAAGGTCAAGGAAGCGGACGACTGGATCGCCTTCCGGGACATAAGCCCGCAGGCGCCGACCCACATCCTGATCATCCCCCGCGAGCACATCGCCACCCTCAACGATGTCGCGCCCGGTAACGAGACGCTCCTCGGCTCGCTGTTCCTGGCGGCCAAGCAGATCGCCGCCGAGGAGGGGATAGCCGAGTCGGGCTACCGTGCCGTGGTGAACTGCAACGCCGACGCCGGGCAGGCCGTGTTCCACATCCACATGCACCTGCTGGGCGGCCGCGAGATGGGCTGGCCTCCGGGCTAGCGTTGACGGCCTGCGGAACGCACGATTACAATTAAAGTTTGCGGCCCGCCCTCACGCGGCGCCGTGCCGCCTATCTACACCGACGAGCTGGAGATGGCCGAGGCCAACCTCAAGGAGAGACTCCGCAACGACATGAACGACGCGCGGCGCCAGGGCGCGAAGGACCGCGCGCGTCTGTTCTCCACCCTCCTGGCCGACGTCAAGAACAAAGAGATCGAGCTGGGGCACGAGCTCGACGACGAGGAGACCGTCGAGGTTCTGGCCCGCTGCGTCAAGCTGCGGAATGAGGCCGCGGAACAGATGGCCTCGCGGCCCGAGCTGGCGGAGAAGGAACGGGCAGAAGCCGCGACCATTAAAGAGTACATGCCGCCCGAGGCGGGCGAGGAGGAGATCCGTCAGAAGGTCAGGGAGGCGATCGAGGCCGGCGCTGACAACATCGGCGCGGTCATGGGGGCGGTCATGCCCCAGTTCAAGGGTCGCGCCGAAGGTCGCGATGTGAACCGGGTCGCCCGCGAGGAGCTGGAGAAAGGGGGGTCGGGTGATTGACCTCTTCCTGTGCCCGTGTCGGCTCCGACCCGCACGTGTGAAGACACGGGGGTGCTGGTGAGAGAGAACGCCGGCGCCCCCGTTTCACATCGGTGGACGGTAGACGGTGGCCGGTGGCCGGTGGGGACCGGTCACCGGCTACCGGCCACCGGCTACTGATCACCGGTCACCGATCACCGGAGATGAACGAACACACCCTCGTCGCCCTGGAATTCCATCGCGTCTTGCAGGTGGTAGCCGGCTACGCCACCAGCGAGCCGGGGGCCGAGGCGGTACGCGCGCTGCGCCCGGTTCCCGACGGCGCCGCGGTGGCCGCGGCCCTCGACGAGGTCGACGAGATGGTGGGCTGGCTCATCCGCGACGAGAGCTGGGCGCCGCCGATCATACCCGCCATCGAGGGATCGCTCGACCGGCTGGCCGTCGAGGGTAGCGTTTGGACGGAGGTTGAGCTGGCCGGCGTGCTCCACCTCCTCAGAGGTGCGCGCGAGGTGCGTCGCGCTTTGCTGCCGCAGGCCTCGCAGTTCACGCGGTTGGGCGCCCTGGCCGACGGGCTGCTCAAGGACGAGAAGCTTCAGAAGCTGCTCCACGATTCGGTGGACGAGGATACCGAGACCCTTAAGGACTCCGCCTCGGCCGAGCTCAAGCGGCTGCGCCGGTCCATTCGGTCGGCCCGCAGCGACCTGGTCAGGCTGCTGGAATCGCTCGCGCGCGCTCTGCCGTCGCGTATCGGCGTGCCCGACGCCTCGGTCACGATCCGCAGCGGCCGCTACTGCATCCCGATCCGCAGGGAAGGACGCTCCGACGTCGGCGGCATCGTGCACGACGAGTCGGCCAGCCGGGCCACGCTCTTCGTCGAGCCGCCCTCCGCCATCGAGCCGATGAACCACCTGCGCGAGCTACACCTCTCGGAAACGCGCGAGGTGGAGCGGATCCTGAGGGAGCTCACCGACCGCCTGCGACCGCACGCCGCCCAGCTGGCCGACACGCTCCGTCGCCTGGTGAAGCTCGACTCGCTGTTCGCCCGCGGCCGCTATGCGCTGAAGCGCGGATGCTCGCGACCGCAGCTCGTCGGTCGCGAGAGCGACGGCTACTGCGTCGTTCACGGCCGTCACCCGTTGCTGCTCGAGACCTCCGAGCCGCTCGTGCCTTTCGACCTGCTGATGAACCCCGGCGAGCGCACGATTCTGATCACGGGGCCGAACGCCGGGGGCAAGACGGTCTTGATCAAAGCGGTGGGTCTCGTGGCGACGATGACTCAGTCGGGCATCCTGCCGCCGGTGGGGCCGGGCTCGGCCATGCCGGTCTTCAGCGGGATCTTCGCCGACATCGGTGACGAGCAGTCGATCGACGCGTCGCTCTCCACGTTCACCGCCCATCTGCGCAACATCCAGGTGATTCTGGAGGAGGCCGCGCCCGATTCGCTGTGCCTGATCGATGAGATCGGCGGCGCCACCGACCCCGTCGAGGGCACCGCACTCGCCCGGGCCGTCCTGCTCGAACTGGCGGACAGACACTGCATGACGCTGGCTACCAGCCACCTGGGCGAGCTCAACTCGCTCTCCGCCGAGCATCCCGGCATCGTCAACGCCGGGCTCGCCTTCGATGCCGAGCGGATGCAGCCTCTCTATCGCCTCATCAAAGGGCGCCCCGGCCGCAGCTACGCGCTCGCCATGGCACAGCGCGTCGGATTCCCCGAGACGGTCCTCGCCAATGCCAGGGCGGCGCTCAGCCAGGAGGAGATCGATACCGCGGCCCTGCTGGCCGATCTCGAGGCCAAAGAGGCCGAGCTCGACGAGCGGATCGCTGGGCTCGAGCGGAAGGAGCGCGAGCTATCCCAGCGGACGGAGAGCCTGGAGCGCGATCAGGAAGAGCTGGCGGAACGACGCCGTGAGCTCGAGATCGAGACGCACCGCAAGGCGCGTGAGTACCTGCTGGAGGCGCGCAAGAAGCTCGACGAGGCGATGAAGGCCGACCGCGAGGCGGCCCGCGAGGCGCGCCGCGAGCTCGAGGCCAAGCTGCGCGATCATGCCCGGGCGCTACGCGAAGCGGACCAAGTTCAGGTGGCCTACGAGGATGTCACCGAATTCGAGTCCGGCGACCTCGTGTGGATCACTTCGCTGGAGCGAGAGGGCCGCGTCGTCGAGCTGCGCGGCCCCGACGTCGTCGTAGAGATGGGCGGTGTCAAGCTGCAGCTCGCACCGGGCGTCCTCAAGAAGCGGGGCGAACCGAAACGTGCCAGAGAAGGTACGGCGTTATTCAGTGGCCCCGAGATCGATGCCCGGCCCGAGATCAACCTGCGAGGTATGATGGCAGACGAGGCACGCCTCGAGCTGATCAGCGCGCTCGACGCCGCCGTGCAGGCGGGACTGGCCGAGCTAAGGGTGATACACGGGAAAGGGACCGGCGTGTTGCGCGAGACGGTCGCCGAGTACGCCCGCAGCGACCGGCGCATAAAATCGCATCGCCTCGGCGCCGCCTGGGAAGGCGGCAGTGGCGTGACAATCATCGTGCTGGAATGACAGGCTCGCTGGAGGGATTCATCCATTCCCAACAAGGAACATTGTGGTTTCCGACGAGCTACTTGAAGAGATCCGGGCACAGGCCGACCTGACGCAGATCGTCGGCGAGTACGTGCAGCTGCGCCGCAGCGGCAGGACCTATCGGGGTCCGTGCCCGCTGCACGGCGGGGAAGGACCCAATTTCTCCGTCGATCCCGAGCGCGGCATCTTCAAGTGCTTCGTCTGCGGCGAAGGCGGCGACGTCTTTTCTTTCCCGATGAAGCTACTCGGGCTGGACTTCATCGAGGCGGTGAAATTCGTCGCCGAGCGCGTCGGGGTCGTCGTGCCCGAGGTCGAGCGAGAAGAAGAGGATCCGTACCGCGACATCCGCGAGGCCGTAGCGTTCGCCGCCGATTGGTACGAGAAGCAGCTATGGGAGGAAAAGCACGGCGAGCGGGCGCGGCGCTATCTGGTCGACCGCGGCCTCTCCGAGGAAACGGCGCGCCGCTTCGGTTTCGGGTATGCCCTCGACTCGTGGCGTGGCCTGCGCGACGCGGCCGGCGCCCTCGATATCTCGGATGATGTGCTCATGCGGGCGGGTCTCATCAAGGCCAGCGAGCGGGCCAAGGAACCCTTCGACGTGTTCCGCGCCCGTCTGATGATCCCGATCTACAACCTGCGTAGCCGGCCCATCGCGTTCGGCGGCCGCCTGCTCGCCGACTCCGATGACGCGCCGAAGTACATCAATTCACCGGACACGCCGATCTTCCACAAGGGCCGGATCGTCTACGGTCTCAACTGGAGCCGGCACGCCATCCGCCGCCACGAGGTCTTCTACGTCGTGGAGGGCTTCATGGATCTGGTATCGCTGGTGGCCGCCGATGTCGAGAACGTAGTGGCTCCGCTCGGCACGGCGCTCACCGAGCATCAGGCGCGGCTGCTGGGCCGCTACGCCAAGCGCGCGCTGTTGCTCTACGACAGCGACAAGGCCGGCCTCACAGCGACCTTCAAAGCGGCCGACGAGCTGCTGCGCGCCGGGGTGCACCCGAGCGTAGCGACGCTGCCGCCCGGCGAGGATCCCGACTCGATCGCGCGCAAGGGCGGGTCCGAGGCGCTGGCCCAATACACCGATGCGGCGATCGATGTGCTCGATCGCAAGATCCAGATCCTCGAGAAGCGCGGATACCTCGACACGATCGAAGGGAAGCGGCGCGCCGTCGACGGGCTGATGCTCACCGTACGCGCCGCCGCCGACGAAGCCTTACGCGATATCTATCTGGACCGCGTCGCCAGCGTGACGGGCGTGCGCCGCTCGACCCTCGAGCGCGAGCTGCGGCGGCCGATGGGCGGCCTCCGGCGGCGCAAGCCGCCGACCGCGGAAACCGAGGAGCCGGCCCGCACGGTTCCCAAGCTGGGCGCCGAGCGCAAGCTGTTGCTCCTGCTAGTGCGTGACCGCTCGCTCGTCTCCAGGGTGGCCGAACAGGTCGAGCCGGATAACTTCAGGACGCCGGAATACAGAGAGGTCTATGACGCTCTGATCGGGGCCGCCGAGACGGCGCCGCCGGGCGAGCGCGACGAGGCCGGCGACCTGAGCTGGGCGGAGGGTCTGCCGCCGGTGCTCTACGAGCGCTTACGCGAGATCGGCGCCGATCCGGAGGAGCTCACCAACCCGGAGGCGGTGCTCGAGGATGCTATCGCTCGGC
The DNA here is from genome assembly GCA_039589355.1 of Gemmatimonadota bacterium. Lineage (GTDB taxonomy): Bacteria > Gemmatimonadota > Gemmatimonadetes > Palauibacterales > KS3-K002. The sequence continues at coordinate 6,129 of JBDHHM010000015.1, forward strand.
TGCGGGCGCGGGCGCTCGAGAACCGACTCGCCGACCTGATGACCGAGGTCCTCGTGGCCGAGACCGACGCGGCGGTCGAGCTGGCGACTGAGATCAAGAAGGTCCGGCAGGAGCTGGCGGCGCTGGGCAGCCGCCTGCCGGGTCGCGGATTTCTTAGAGGCGAGTGACTTGAACGATCACCGATCGGAGCTTATGTCGGATTCGAGCCAGGAACCGCTACTCCAGCAGCTACTAGCGCTGCACGCCTTCGACCAGGAGATCGCCTTTCTGGAACGCGAGGTGAAGCGGGACGAGGAGAGTCTCCACGCCGCCTTGGACGGCGCGGCAGGCCTCAAAGCGGAGCTCGAGAGTATCGACTCCGAGCTTCTGCGCACCCGGGCCGACGCGCGGTCTGCTGAGCATACCGTCGACGCGAAGCGCGATCAGCTGGATCGACTGCGCTCGAAGGTGAACCAGGTGAAGAACGAGAAGCAGTACGGCGCAGCGACCCTCGAGTTCGATCTCGTCAAACAGGAGATCCGCAAGCTCGAGGACAAGGAGCTCGAGAAGCTCCAGGCCGTAGAAGATCTCGAGGGCCGGCGCAAGGCCCTCAAGGATGAGTTCGACGTCGCGGAAGCCGAGGTGGCACCGATGGGCGAAGAGGTCGAGAAGCGGCGCGCCAACCTCGAGGAAGAACTTGTCATCAAGCGCGACCGCCGTAACAACATCGCGATTCGACTCGACGAGGGCGTGCTCGGGCTCTACGACCGGATCCGCAGTGGGCGCCAGGAAGTCGCACTCGCCCCGCTCACCGGCGAGGGCGTATGCGGCAACTGCTTCACCTCGGTGACCATCCAGCAGGAGATGCAAATCAAAGGGCTGGCGGTGATCGTCTGCTGCGAGGGCTGCGGCGTCATCCTCTACCCCGAAGAGATGAAGCACGCGCCGTAGTGGGCATGAGTGGAGGGTCGGTGCCGCCTGTTATTATAGTGACTGAGGAGGAGGTGGTGTGGTGAGATCCATCCTCGGCCGGCCGGCGGCCGTCGAGCCCGCGGCTGTCGCGGCGCTCGTTGAACAGCTGCAGCTTCCCGAAGCGATCGCCACCATCCTGGTGCGCCGTGGCTTCGCCGACCCGGCCGCGGCGAAGACCTTCCTGCGGCCGCGCCTCGAGGGCCTGCACGATCCTTGGGCGCTGCCCGATATGGAAGCGGCGGTCGATCGCGTCTCGTCTTCCATCGATGACGGCGAACCGATCCTCGTCCACGGCGATTACGACGTCGACGGTGTCTGCGGTACGACCCTGCTCACACGCGCGCTCCGCGAGCTCGGTGCACGTGTCGAGCCGTTCGTGCCCAACCGCCTCGAGCACGGTTACGACTTCGGGCCCGCCGGCCTCGGCGCGGCCTTGGAGCGGAAGTGCGGCCTCGTGCTCACCTGCGACTGCGGGATCGCAGCTTACGAGACGGTCGCCGCCGCCCGCGACGCCGGGATCGATGTGGTCGTCTCGGATCACCACACGCCGCCTCCCGAACTGCCGCCGGCGGTCGCTATCCTGAACCCCCATCGCAACGACAGCACCTACCCCGAGAAGGTGCTCTGCGGGGCCGGCGTCGCTTTCAAGTTGCTCCAGGCGCTGTTCGAGCGACGTGGGCGCGTCGTCCAGGACCTCTACAAGTACCTCGACCTCGTCGCCATCCCGACGATCGCCGACCTCGTGCCGCTGACCGGCGAGAACCGAATCCTCGCCCGCTTCGGGCTCAAGGTCCTGGAGCGCACGCCGAACCCTGGGCTCAGGGCGTTGCTCCGCGTGTCGGGCCTGAAGGTGGGGCGCCCGGTAAGAGCGGGCCAGATCGCCTTCGTCATCGGGCCGCGCATTAACGCCGTCGGTCGGATGGGCGAAGCGATGCGAGGTGTGCGGCTCCTGCTCATGGAAGACGAGGCCGAAGCGGCGGTCATCGCCGACGTCGTCGAAGCGGAGAACCGTCTGCGCCGGGAAGTGGATCGCGCCACGCTGGAGGAGGCGAAGGAGATACTCGAGGAGAGCTTCGACCCCGAGACCCAGCGGGCCATCGTGCTGGCCTCGCAGGATTGGCACCCGGGTGTGATCGGGATCGTCGCTTCCCGAATCGTCGAGCAGTACTATCGCCCCACCGTGCTCATCGCCCTCGACGGTGACAGCGGTCGCGGCTCCGGACGCTCGATCCCCGGCTTCCATCTCTACGACGCTCTGCAGGAGTGCGAGTCCCATCTCCTCCAGTTCGGCGGCCACCGCGCCGCCGCCGGAGTGCAGATCCGCGCCGACGAAGTCGAGGCCTTCCGCGACTCGCTGAACGCCGTGGCCCACGAGTGGTTGGCGCCGGAGGACCTGCTGCCGAAGATACGGGTGGACCACGAGATCACCATGACCGAAGTCTCCGCCGAGCTCTGGCGCTTTCTCAACCACTTCGGTCCCTACGGCCAGGGGAACCCGAGGCCGGTCTTCCTGGCGCGCGACGTTGCTCTGCGTGCCGCGCCTGTGGTCGTCGGTGAAGACCACCTGCGTTTGCGAATCGATGTGGGTGACGGCGCGACGCCGGAGGCCATCGCCTTCGGCCAGGCCGCCGAGATGGAGTGGCTCAACGAATCATCGCGCGTCGACCTCGCCTTCCAGATCGGCGTGCGTGAGTGGCAGGGGGTCGAGTACGTTCAGGCTCAGGTGCTCGACGTCCGGCCGAGCGAGGCGGCTTGGGCGAGCTCCGAATCGTAGCGGGGCGCTGGGGACGCCGCCGCTTGAAGGTGCCACGCGGCCGCTCGATACGGCCGACCTCCGAGCGCGTCCGCGAAGCGTGGATGAACGTGCTGGGCCCGGAGCTCGAGGACGCCACGGTCCTCGACCTGTTCGCCGGAACCGGCGCCCTGGGCCTCGAGGCGCTTTCCCGCGGCGCACGCCACGCCACCCTGGTCGAGCGGGGCGGTCGCATAGTGAAGTGCCTGCGGGGCAACGTCGCCGCCCTCGAAGCGGAGGAAATGGTTACTATCGTGGTCGCCGACGTTTTCACCTACCTTGATGGCCTGGCGCCCGGCGCCTTCGACATCGCCCTCGCCGATCCGCCTTACGGCCAGGGCCTGGCAGGGCGGCTGGTCGAGGTATACCGGCAGAGCCCCTTCGCGCGCATCATGTCGGTGGAGCACGGGCTCGATGACGCGCCCGCCTCGCCGGCCGGCGCCGTCGAGCGGCGCTACGGTGACACGGTGGTCACCTTCATCACCGCCGGCGATCTGGAGGAGGAGTGAACATGGCCGAACCGAGGGTCGTCGTTTACCCGGGTTCGTTCGACCCGTTGACCTTGGGACACGAAGACATCGCGCGTCGCTGCCTCAGGTTTGCCGACAAGCTGATAGTCGCTGTGGCCGTAACGGCGACGCAGCAAAAGGACCGGCTCTTCACCGTCGAAGATCGGATGGAGATGATCGAGGAATGCTTCGCCGATGAGCCGCGCGTGCAGGTGACCGAGTTCTCCGGACTGCTGGTCGATTTCTGCAAGAGGATCGACGCGCAGATCGTCGTGCGAGGCCTTCGCGCCGTGAGCGATTTCGAGTACGAGTTCCAGATGGCGCTGATGAACCGCAGCCTCTGGCCGGAACTCGAGATGGTGTTCATGGCACCCGCCGGGAAGTACACGTTCCTAAGCGCCTCACTCGTTCGCGAGGTCGCTTCCCTGGGTGGCGACGTCTCGCGCTTCGTCTCGGCGCCCGTTCTGCGACGCCTCGAGGAGAGAATCGGCCGCTAGTCCGCATGGTGTTTCTCCAGAAGCTCGCCGAGCGCGCCGCGGAATCCGGCGGCCGAGTCGTCCTCGTCGAGGGCCACGATGAGCGGGTCCGCGGAGCGGCGCTGCGGCTGCGGGAGATAGGGCACCTAGACCCGATCCTTCTCGTGCCGGATGCCTCGGTCGAACCTCCGGCAGGTTGGGACGGTCCGCTTCGCTGCCCCGCCGACGACTCGGAGCTCGACCGCTACGCCGAGCTTTACCGGCAGATCCAGACCAAGAAGACGCCGACCGCGGCGACCGCGCGCCGACGTGCCGCCGAGCCACTCACCTTCGCAGGACTGATGGTGCGCGCCGGTGATGCCGACGGTGCCGTCGCCGGCGCGGCGAACGCCACAGGCGATGTGATCCGCGCGGCGCTGCGCACCATCGGGATCGCGCCCGAAGCCAAGATGGTGACCGGCGCCTTCTACATGGTGGTCCCGTCCTTCCGCGGTACGCCCGAGCACGAGGTCCTGACCTTCGCCGACGCCGGCGTCGTACCCGATCCCGACGCCGAACAGCTCATGGAGATCGCCAGGCAGACAGCGATCATGCGCCGGGCGATCGTCGGCGACGAGCCGCGAATCGCCTTCCTGTCGTTCTCGACGCTGGGCAGCGCCGAGAGCCCGGCCGTCAGGAAGATGCGGCGCGCCCACGATCTCTTTCGTCAGCTCTGTCCCCACGTGGCGGCCGACGGCGAACTGCAGGCCGACGCCGCGCTCATCCGCCACGTCGGCCAGCAGAAGGCGCCCGATAGTCCTGTCGCCGGTCACGCGAACGTGCTTATCTTTCCAGATCTGGGGGCCGGCAACATCGCCTATAAGCTCGTGGAGCGACTCGCCGGCGCCACCGCTATCGGGCCGGTCCTCCACGGCCTGGCCAAGCCGTACAACGACCTGTCGCGGGGGTCGGACCCCGATGCGATCGTGGCGGTGGCCTATGTCACGGCTTTGATGGCGACGGTTCAGCCGGGCAGCCTATGCGGCTAATACTGGAAGGGAATTCAGCCTAGAACCGGAGGAGTAATGAACTTCGAAATACAGCGCCAGAGCGACATCACCATCGTCGAGGTGACGGGCCAGCTGATCGTTGGGAATCGCCAGGACCTCAAGGACAACGTGCTCGGCCTGCTCGATGAGGGCTCGCGGAAGTTCCTCATCGACTTCAGCGACGCGGCGTACATCGATTCCTCGGGACTCGGTGTACTCGTCAGCCTCTCGAAGAAGATCCGCGAGAAGGGTGGCGAGATGCGGCTGTCCAATCTGAACGAAGACCTCCGTACGCTCTTCGAGCTCACGAAGCTGGACACGCTGTTCATCATCGCCGATTCCCGGGATCAGGCACTCGAGAATTTCTGATCCGATCATGCACGGGCGGCAGGCAGGAAGCGGTTCCGCCCTCATCGTCACCCAGCAGCCCGACCTGGCTACGGAGCTGACGGAGGCGGTAGAAGGGCTCGGGTTAGCAGCTTCCGTCATCTCGGCCCTGGACCACATCGAGGCCCACGCCGACGCGCGCCCGACCCTTGTCCTCACCGACATCGCCCTCAGGCCCACCGCGGAGCAATGGACGTCGCTGGCTCAGCTCTTCCCGCGCTCCGCCCTGTGGGCCGTCGCCGACCCGGACGATTCGAACATCCGCGACGTCGCCTACGCGCTAAAGGCCGGCTGCCACGACTGCCTATCGCTACCGGTCACTCCCGAGCAGCTCGGTAGGAAACTCGAGGGCATCGGTCGGCCGCTGGGCGTCAAGCCCGGCGAGCTCGATCGCTACATGTCGAACGAGATCAACCTCGAGCTCCCCAGCGATCTCACCATTATCGAGCACGTCGTCAGGTTGCTCGCCGGTTGTTGTCGCGATTATCGCAGTTACGGGCCGCGCAAGCTGGTGAATCTACGGATCGCGCTCTCCGAGGCGCTCTCCAATGCGATCCAGTACGGCAACCGGGGCGACCGCAGCAAGATGGTCAGGCTGCGGGCCAGCGTTAACGCCTGGACGTGCAAGGTGCAGGTCACCGACGAAGGGCCCGGCTTCGACCACAGCCGCGTACCGGACCCGACGAGTACCGAGGCGATCGAGGCGTCCGGCGGCCGCGGACTCTTCCTGCTCACCCAGCTCGCCGACGACGTGGCGTTCAACGAGATCGGCAATTCCGTCACCATCACGCTGAATAGCGATTGGGAAGCGACTATAGTCGGAGAATCGATCCGCCCCGTGAGCAGTGATGCCGAAGCGTTGATCGGGCTCGTCGAGCGCATGCGCATCGGTACCGACGCCGACCTCCACCTCTGGGCCGAGAACCTCGACGGCTCACTCGAGCACATCGCCCCGGAGCACCAGACACTCACTGAGCCGGATGGGATCCTCCATTGGCTGCGCACACCGGGCATCAGGTACGCCGTTCAGGTGCGGCCGGCGAACGACGAGTGCTCCGAGCGCTGGGCCGAGTTCACCCGCGACCTGCTCGACGAAGCCCTCGCCTACGAGATGCGCTTCGCCGAGAGCCGCAGAGACCTGGCGGAGCGGCAGGAGGAGATCGAGCTGCTCCACAGCATCACCGAGACGCTGGGCGCCGTGACCAGGCTGGAGGACGCGACCTCCCAGATCCTCAAAGGCGTCCTGCGCGTCACCGGCGCCGAGCGGGCGTCGCTCTGGCTCTACGAGCCGGAGACCGAGGCGCTCGTGCTCGCCGCCTCCGAGGGGCCGTCGCGCCGCCCGGTGAATCGCGTGTCGATCTCGTCGCCCGTCTCCGTCTCGGCACTCGCGTTTCGCGAGAACCGGACGGTACGCCTGGACGAGCTCGACGCCCTGCCTCCCGAGCTGGTGGCTCGATTCGGCGACCGGCCCGAGCCCTGGGTCGCCGTCCCGGTCACCTACACGAGCCCGGAAGGGAGCAGTCGTCCGGTCGGTGTGCTCAACCTGGTCGGCCGCCGCTCCGGCGCCCTCGTGTCGGGCTTCGGCGAAGCACGCTTGCTGATGACTCTGGCGCGGCAGATCGGCAGCGCGCTCGAGAACCTGCGACTGCTCGAGGAGATCCTCTCCCGTGAGCGCGTGATCGGAGAGCTGGAACTCGCCTACGAGTTGCAGATGAAGTTGCTGCCGGACCTGCGGCAGTTCGATGAGGTCGCCGACGTAGCCGCCCGCTGTGTGCCCGCCCGACTGGTCGGCGGTGATTTCTATCAGCTGTTCAAGCTGTCCGAAGGCAAGATCGGGGCGATGCTGGGCGATGTCACATCGCACGGGTTCGGCGCCTCGCTGATCATGGCGCTCTCGATGAGCGTGATGGGCATCTACGCCCGCGAGACCACCTCGCCCGGAGACCTGTTGAGGGCGCTCCACAGTGCGTTGATCCAGAAGCTCGAGAGCACCGAGATGTTCATGACGGTGTTCTACGGCGTGATCGACCCGGCGCGCAGAATGCTGACCTACGCCAACGCCGGCCACGCCCATGCCTTCCGGGTCCACGGCGACGAGCCGGCGCAAAGACTCAAAGCCACCAGCCCACCCCTCGGCATCGCCGATTTCGGAGGTTACGATGAGGCCTCCGTACCCTGGGAGCCTGGTGATCTGCTCTGCCTGTTCACCGATGGCCTAACGAACCCGTCGCTCCGTACCACCGAGAGCGCTGTGCTCGAGGCGATTGAGGCGCACCGCGCGTCGGCCGCGCCCCAGATCGTCGACGCCATCTTCGAGGCACGCCAGGAGCAGGGCGGCGAAGCGCCCGACGATCAGACCGCGTTCGTCATGCGGCTCGAGAGGTCTATGTGAGCGGTGGCGGTCACAGGGCGAAGAAGTCGCTGAGCCAGAACTTCCTCGTCGATCCCAGCCTGCAGCGGAAGATTATCTCGGCCATCGATCCGAAGCCCGATGATCGGGTGCTGGAGATCGGGCCCGGCCAGGGTGCCCTTACCCAGCACCTCGCCCTCTGCGTCGGGCACCTGACCCTGATCGAGCTCGACGACGAGCTCGCCGCCGAACTGCAGGAGTTGTACGGGCCGAGGGAAGATGTCGAGGTCATCCACGGCGATGCACTCGACCTCTCGATCCCCGAGATCGCCGGCGACCTGCCCCTCAAGGTGATCGGCAACATACCCTACGGCATCACTACGCCGATCATCTTCCACCTCCTCGAGCAACGGCCGCGGCCGACCCTCATTGTGCTGACCGTGCAGAAGGAGGTAGCCCAGCGGCTGGCGGCGAAGCCCGGCACCAAGGAGTACGGGGCGCTCACCGTAGGAGTTCAGGCGGTCGCTCAAGTCGAGCTGCTCTTCACCATCAAACGCGCCGCCTTCCGCCCGCGTCCCGACGTCGACTCGATGTGTGTTCGCATCGTACCCCAGTCGCCGCCACCCTTCACTCTCGAGCAAGAGGCCGCGCTGCGCACGCTCACCCGCGCCGCCTTCCAGCGCAGGCGGAAACAGTTGCAGAAGGTGCTCAGGCAGGCGCCGGAGTACTCGCTCTCCAGCGAAGCGGTGGCTTCGGTCCTCGAACCTCTTGGCATCGACCCGGCCACCAGGCCGGACGCGCTACCCGTCGCCGACTACATTCGCCTGGCCGACGCCCTCGCTGGGGCCTAGCAGGTCGCTGAAAAAGGTCCGTGGATTCGGGTCGGCACCGGGGTCCCCTTCGCTTCACCGCTCGCGTGCGCCGCACGAGGGCGTGGCACCACCCTGCGTCGCTCACGAGTTACGCTCCGGGGAACCCCGGCGCCTCCCTAGCGCACAGCTCCCATCGTTGTTCAGCGACCTGCTAGTCCACCAGCTTCGCCGTCGACTGCATGCCGGCCAGGCTGCCGGCGCCCGTGATGATCCGCCGGTGGTAGTCGACCTGGCCCACGTGGTACGCCAGGTGACCGGCGAGGTGGAGGAGCGTCTGGCCGGTGGAGAGGGTAACACCGCCCAAATCGAGGGGATACTCCTCGTCCAGGACCCCGTCGTCGATCGCGGCGAAGCCGGTCTGCAGCGCCGAGCCGGCGCGCTCGATTATCTCCAGTAATTCCGCCCGCGGCAGGTCTCGCGTCATGAACTCCGCTTCCCGATCGCGTACGTAGCCCGTGCCGCCGAACTGCGCTCCTATGTAGTGCTCGATGTTCCCCGCGATGTGAAGTGCCAGGGTGCCGGCCGAATTCTCGATCCCCTCTACCAGCTTCCAGATGTCGCCCTCGTCCGGGTACGCCCCGATCTGCGCGCCCAGCGCCGTCAGGTCCCGGGTCATCACCCGGTGTATCCAATCAGATATCATCTGACCTCCAGGCTCAAGTTTTCCAGGATCGGAACGAAATCCCGACGCGCCGTTCGCACGTCCCTCAGTCCACAGAGCGTGTTCTCACCTCCCACCACGTATCTGCCCGAAGTGAAGTACACGCCGTAGAGGATATAGCCGGAATCGTCGCTCTGGATCCGCTCGTACAACGGCATGTTCCTGATGCTGGCCGGCGCCTCCGAGAAACCCGCATAATACTCTCGATTTTCCGCAACGTCGGGCGGGAAGGGTGCCACCGACTCGCCGGTGTGTTCCCCGCTTCGCAGCTTGGTTAGCCAATCCTCGGCGTTGGCCGGGTTGCACTTATCGATAACCCAGACTTTGAACAGGCAAAACTCGTCCTTCTTGTCGTAGACCGCATGGATGTATCCGCGCGGCGCGAACGCGGAGCCCGGGCTCCCGTCACGTTCCCATACGCCTCCGACCTCCTCGGGGAAGATCTCCAGGCCCAGCAACTCCGTGAAGGACATCGGCCGGCACGGCCTCGAACAGTTGTTGACGGACAGAGCGAGGCCAGCAACCAGTAGAATCGACAGAAGCCTCGTATTCATCTCGTCCTACCTCAGCGTTGTCAGGCGTCTCCACCTTTCCTTGCCACCGCTATCATCCGACTCGCGCTGGAGTCGTACGGACTCCCTCCAAGATCGCCATGAAGACCGATGTCCGAAAAACCAGCGGCCGTCAGCATCTCCCGCAGCTCCCGGCCCGAGTAGATCCAGTGACGGAGTCGGAATGAGCGGACGCCACCATCCTTTATGATGAACCACTCGTTCTCCATGCGAGACCAATCGTCTGTCACCGAGCGCCGCTGAAAGAGCAGCGCTCCATCCTCCAAATCGTCGGATCCCGTCGCCTCGAAGATCCGCGCGATAATCTCCTTTCCCATCGTGTCCAGTACAAGAACACCGCCGGGCCTCAAGCTCGAGTGGACATTCTCCAGCACCTGCTGGTTCTCGGCAGGGTCATCGAAGTAGCCGAACGACGTCAGCATGCTAAGGGCGAGGTCGAACGTGTCCGGCCGGACGAATCGTCGCATGTCCTCTTCCACGAACTCGATATCGACGTGCTGCGCGCCCGCAAAGGCTCGTGCTCTATCCAGCAAGTAGCGCGTTCGGTCAACGGCCGTAACCGCGAACCCACGCATGGCGAAGGGGATCGAATGTCGCCCCGGCCCACAGCACAGGTCCAATACCGCGCCGGACCTGCACCGCGTGAGGTCGATGATCTTGTCGATCTCCTCGACCGCCGCCGCCATTCGACTCTCCGGGAACATATGCGTGTACGTCTCGATCCAGAGATCCTCGTCCGCATACCAATCGCTGGGTGCACGATTCACGGATTCCTCCTTATATCCAGCGCCTGACGCTCTTCTTGTACTCTAGCCAGACGGAGCCGAACCTCTCCTCGAGCATCCGCTCTTCGGCGGCGATGAAGTTCCTGTCGAGCAGAAGCGCGAAGGCCGGGACGACTACCAGTGGCGTCAGCGACCCCGTGATTACGGCGATACCGAGCACGACGAGAACGAAACCCAGGTACATGGGATTGCGACTGAGTCGGAACACCCCGGTCATGATCAGCGCGCTCGACTCCTGAAACGGCTTGACCGTCGTTCCCGCTCTGCGGAACGCCCTGTCGGCGACGACGTTGATGACGATCCCGACGGCTAACGGGATGATGCCCAGGAGCCCAGGAGGTTCCACGGCGAGGAGATGAGTCGCGCCGCCGGCGCTATGAAGTGAAGTGCAACCATCAACACGATGGCTGTCAGTACATAGGCCGGCGGTAGCAGCTTCCCGGTCTTCATTCGATCTCCTGAGTAGGCGCAAGCTAATGAAGACACCGCAGACGAGCCAGGAAAGAGAAGCGCGGCTAGCCTGAGCCTTCGATGTGCTCGGCCAGCGCGCCGAGGTCCTTGGCGCAGGCCTTCTTGTACTGGCCGACGAACAGCCTGCCCACGAGGGTGCCGAACCTGCCGAGCCCGCGGATCGCGGCGTGCAGGGTGACGTCGGTCCCGGCGCCTTTCGGTTCGAGCCGGTAGTCGAACAGGTACTCTCCCCGTCTGGAGGAGCCCTTGCTGCCGTCCACCCGGACGGACAGCTGGGTCGGCGACTCGCAGCGGGTGACTTCGAACTGCTCGGTCGCCTCCTTGCCGAAGAACTTGCGGGTCTCGCGCCACTGGGATCCAACGCTGAACTCGCCCTGGCTGAGATTCTCGATCCGCACGAACCCGGGCATCCAATCGGCGGCGCTGTCCAAGTCGGTGAGCGCGTGGAACACCCGGTCGGGTGCTGCGGCGATGTGTGGCCTTCACGTGTCCTCGCTCAGAACATAGTCATGTCACCCGGAGCTGGGATCCTCGAGACCATAGCGCGGCTCCCAGCCAGATGATCCCCGCCGCCGCCACGACGCCAAGGGCGCCGGAGCTGCGTATGAGCGTCGAAGTAGCCATTCTCGACCCTAGTCCTCGAGCGACCACTTGAGCTGGAATTCGATCTCCTCTTCCGACGACCCGCGCT
>JBDHHM010000016.1:0-17601 GCA_039589355.1 Gemmatimonadota bacterium
TTGAGCTTGTAGCCGACCATATCGCGGCCGACGCGCGGGGAGAAGTCGAGTATGACGACCCACAGGTCGGCCGCCGGGGCCCAGCGACGCTGCTGCGCGTAGATGTCGGCCAGCTCCGAAGCCAGCGTTACAGGGCTGTCGACCGATCCGAGCCCACGCCGCAGCACCCGTTCGGCCTCTACGAGAGAGCCTTCGCGTCGAAGCGCCAGCGCGTACTCCCGGTAGGCAGCCTCGGATCGCGGTGCCGCAAGCAGCCAGTCCTCCCCGGCCTCCCTCAGCTGCGCTTTCCGGCCCAGATCGACGAGGACTCCGAGCTGCAGTTGCCGCAGCACCGCCGAGGTCGGAGCGATCTCGAGCGCTCTCTCCAACACGGGGGGCACGTCTCCCAGGGTGCGCTGTCGGCGATAGATGCGGACGGCAGCGGCCACTGCGCGGGGCTCGGCAGGCCATTCCTGAAGCAGGTCGTCCAGCGCCGCCCTGGCGTTCGACAGGTTACCCGCCCGCTCGAGCGACTCGATCCGCCGCATCTCCAACCGGAAGCCCTGCCGCTGCTCATCGGTTTGCGCAGCGGCGCTCGTGGCCAGAACCAGCCACGCGGTCATTCCGAGTACCAACCTACGAGCCACCGGTGCCCCCCCTGCCCCCCCTGCCCTCCCTACCCCCCCTGTCGTTGAGCCGGTCGAAGTACTCGAGGATCAGGCGACGAATTGCCGGCGGGTAGCGATTCAGCACGTCGCTCGCTGGATGTGAGTATAGGCGGCCGCGGAGTAGCTCGGCTGGCAACTCGCCGGGTCGCAACACCTCGACCTCACCGGGTCGCTCGGCGCGCCGCTCCCGCTCGAACTCGTCCCGCTCCAGGGTGCGCCCCGCATCGAGCAGCCGCTGGAAGAGCCTGTTCTGGCGCTCGATGATCTGTTGGTCCAGTCGTCCACGCTCGAGCTCCTGCGCCAGATCCTCGGCCTCTCTCTCCAGCGCGTCGAGCTGGCCCAGCACCTGCCCGCGCGGGCCAAGCGACTGGTTGACCGCGCCCAGCTCCCGTGCGATCGCTCGTTGCTGGCCGGCGAGACGCTGCAGCTCCCGCAGCAAAGCGTCGCCCACGGCGCCCGGCGTCATGCCGCCCGCTTGCTGGTTGAGCGCGCCCTGTTGCTCGGCCAGCTGGGCGAGTTGCGCCAACGCCTCCTGGAGCCCGGTCCCCGACTGCGCCATCGCCGCCGCATCACCGGCCTGCATCAGGCGGTACGCCAGATCGGCCAGCCCTTCGCTGGCGCCGTCGCAGCGGCCTCCTGCGCCAACCTGGGATCGACCAGCAATGACGACTCGGAGGCCTCGGTGAGCTGGTCCTCGACTTGGCGCACCGCGCTGCGCATCGCGACCTGATCGGACATGGCGTCAGAGTCTCGCTGCGCACCTGCCGAGCTCAGTCTGTCGTTCAGCTCTCGCTGCCGCCGAGCGAGCTCCAACGTTTCCGCCTGGGCGCGCTCCATCGCGGCGACCACATCCTGACGCCACGCCTCCTGCATCTCCCCGCGACCCTCCCGGAGCTCCGAGGCCGCTCGCTGCATCTGCGATAGCGCCCGCTGCGAAGCGGCCGTCGCCCCGCGCGGCCGGCTCGGCAGATCACCGGCTACCTGTTCGTCAGATCCGGCAGCTTCAGCCGCCGCGCGCTCGGCGGCGCCGGCCCGTTCCGCCGCCCGCTCCTCCATCGCGCTCTCCAGCTCTTCAGCCAGTTCGCCCACCCCGCGCGACAGATCTTCCGCACGCTCCCCCAGATCTTCGGCGCGCCGCGCCATCGGCCCAGCGAGCGAGTCGTCGACCTCCCGGCCGCCCGATTCGGCTGCCGCCTCCGAGACGGCCTCGGCGAGCTCTTCCTGAGCCTCGACCAGCTCCTCCGCCTGCGTCTCAAGGGTCAGGAACTCCTGCTCCAACGCAGCGCGACGCAGTAGCTCGACAGCGCGCTCGACGCGTTCCCGGAAATCGACGCTCCCTTCGCTCAGCTGCCGAATCGCTTCCCGGATCTGCTCAGGGTCGAGCTGGACCAGCGCTTCGCGTAGCTTCTCGAACCGCTCCTGCAGTTCCGGCGTCAGCACACGCTCGAACAGCGATTCGATCTCAGCCAACCGCTCGAGCACGCTCTCGTCATTCAGTCCGGCTCGCTCGATGCTCTCCTGTAGCTCGCGCAGCGACTCCGAGATCTTGCGCGATGTCTCCAGCAGCGTCTCCGCCTGCTCCAGGGCTCGACGCGCCTCTTCCGTCTCTCGGAACTCGACGCCACCCTCACCGCGCTCCGGCGCCGGATTTGCCCCCGGTGGCGGCTGGATCTCGGTGGAGCGCTCCAGCGCCTGCATCGACTCCTGATGCTCCCGCGCGCGCTCCGCCAGGCTCTCGGCGTTCTCCACGAGATCGCGGGCGTCGGTGATGGCGCGCTCACGTACTTCATCCAGGCTCGGCAGTCGCAAGACGTACTCGCGACTCATCCCGACCTGGGGGTCGGGTGCGTTGTCGTAGGCGCGGACGAAGTAGCGCAGGGTGTCACCTGGCAGGAACCCGCGTCCGCGTGCATCGATTAACCCGGCCAGGTTGGCCCGCGGCACTTCATCGCCGACGGGCAGCGCTTCGACCTGTTCGGGCCTGCGCTCGCCCCACGCTGAGACTCGCCAGCTCACGAGCTCGACGCGAGAGAGGCCGTAATCGTCGCTGACGTCGATGAGCAGCGGCTGGGTCATCTCGATGCTGAGGAGCGTATCGACGCCCGGATAAGTTATCCGCGCCCGCGGCACGCTGTCCGGCACGGCCAGGAAACGGAGAGAATCGGGATCACCTTCGAGTGCCTCGCCCTGCGAGCCGACGATGTCCCAGCCCCAGGCCCCGGACGTCACGGCGAAGGAGGACCGGAAGCGGCGCTCGTCGGTGACCGCGAACGAGATCGAGCCCCCACCACCAGCGGTCAGCGTGGCGCGCCCTATCGGCCGGGTCGTGACTCCGCTGACCGTAGCACGGGTGCCCTCGGGCACCGTCATGAGCACCGGCAGATCCGAGAACACCTCCGTCTCACGGCGCGTGTGCGGAGGGAACCGGAGATCGATCCTCAGATCGATGAGCAGAAGGGGATCGATAGTCTCTACGTGTAGCGTGTCGCTGAGCGCACCGTCCGGCGCCAGAGCCCAAATCAGCATCGGCGCCTCTACCCTCGGTACTATGGCCTCTGCGCGTCCCTCGCTGATTGCAACCCAGCCCCGCTGCGTCAGCTCGCCCCGTGGCTGCCAGGCCAACTGGACCGAGTCGCGCAAAGGTGCCTCGACGTGAACCGGAAGGTCGCGCCCCCGGCGGATCTCTCGGTCGGCGTCCAGACGCACAGGAGGCAGCGGCGGCGCAGACAGATGACGAACCGGGTGCAGCACAGCAGCCCACGCCGTAGTCGCCTGCTGTCGCGCGCCCAACCACACCGCAACGGACGCCACGAGCGCGCCGAGCGCGAGCGTCACCGCGACAGCGGCGTGGGCGCGGGCGCCGCGGGCGACGCCGCTCCCCAACTCGCCCGGGCCGCGACCCTCGAGCGCCTTCGCCAGGCGCGATCGGTGCAGCTCTATGAGCGGGCGCGAGGTACCCGGCCGTTCTATCCCGGGCTCCACCGCACCACGCACCGATCCGCGCGGCAGTCCGACCCGCTCTTCGATCTCCGCTGCCGCCGCCTCCCGGTCCCAGCGTGACCCTCTGACAGCTACGCGCCACACCCAGACGACCGCCACGGCGAACGCGGATAGCGAGAGCGCAAGCGGTAGGGCGGAAGGCCTCTGCCAGAGCGGGCTGGCGCCGGCCAGCCAGCTCAACAGCAGCAGGCCACCCGCCGCCGCCAGGGCGCCGCCCACAGAGGCCAAACCAAGCTGCAGAGCTACGCGCCGCCACAAGGCGCGGACGTGGTTCTCTGGAGAAGGCACGGAACGCGTCATAGGGGCTTGCTCTGCGCCACGGCATAGGCGAACAGGTTCACACCCATACCGAGCGCCCGCTCACGAATGACGAACGGGTCGTCGTGAACCTGCGGATCTTCCCAGCCGTCGCCCAGGTCGGACTGATAGCTGTAGAAGACTATGAGCCGGCCCTCGTGAAAGAGCCCCAAGCCTTCCGCCGGCAACCCGTCGTGCTCATGGACCTTGGGCAGGCCGTCGGGGAACGCGTGCACGATACGGTAGATGGGATGGTCGAGCGGGACCGCGACGAGCTCTTTGTCCGGGAACAGGAGTCGCAACTCGCGGCGAAAGGACTCATCCATGCCATAGTTGTCATCAGCGTGGAGGAAACCACCCGCTAACAGGTATGCCCGCAGCGCGGAAAGCTCCGCCTCGCTGAAGCGCACGTTGCCATGACCCGTCATGTAGAGATACGGGTAGTCGTGCAGGTCCGGACTCGATGGTGTGACTACGGCCTCACGGTTGGCTACCGCTAGGCGCGTGTCTCGGGCGATGCGCTCCAGTAGGTTCGGTAACGACGATGGGTTCGCGTACCAGTCGCCGCCACCGTCATAATGGAGACGCGCGATGGTCGGCCGGGTCGGGTCGGGCGGCTCGGCCACTGCCGGCGACTGCGCGTGACCCGCCTTCGCGTGGAGCGCGAGCGCGATGACAGCGCCACGGGCCAGGTCTCTCAGTCTCAGTTCCGATCCTCCTGCGTCACCTCGAGCGCGATCGCGTAGGCGCGGTTGCGTTCGAGGCCGTGACGCTCGCGCAGCGCGTGTACGATCTCCTTCGACGTCGCACCCTCTCCGGCCAACGCGCGAGCGTGCTCGCGGGCAGCGCCTTCGAGCTCTTCGGCGGACGCCTCGGGCGCTGCCGCCAGACAAATGACCACCTCTCCCAAAGGGGTGTGCTCGTCGTAGTATGCCGCAACTTCCCGCAGGGTCCCTCTCACGAACTCTTCATGGATTTTTGTCAGTTCCCGAGCGACGACCACGCCACGCTCGGGCCCCAGCCGCCCGGCAAGCTCCTCGAGCGTGCCGACCAGGCGCTTTGGCGACTCGAAGAGCACGGCCGTGTGATGCAGAGTCGCGAGCTGGGTGACCAGCTCGCGGCGCCCGCGCCCGCTGCGAGGCAGGAACCCGAAGAAGGTGAACGGCTGCGCATCGAGGCCGGAGCCAACCAGAGCCGCCAGGGCGGCGGACGGACCGGGGATAGGCACGACCTGGGCGCCGACCTCGATCGCTGCACGCACGAGGCGCAGGCCGGGATCGGAGATGAGCGGCGTACCCGAGTCGGCGACCAGCGACACCTTTTGGCCGGCGGCGAGAGCGGCGCGCGTCTCGTTTGTGCGGGCGGCCTCGTTGTGCTTGTGAAAGGACTTCAGAGAGCGCGGCTCGATCGTGTAGTGGTCCAGCAGGATGCGCGTCCGCCTGGTGTCCTCAGCCAATATGAGGTCGCTCTGGCGCAGCGACTCCTCCGCCCGGTGGGTCATGTCGCCCAGGTTGCCGATAGGAGTGCTGATGAGATAGAGAGTGCCGACCGTTGTCATGCGTGACCTGCCGTTAAGGACCATGGGAAACTTAACAGGTGGACAGCCGAACGAGAAAACGCCCCCGCAGTGTCTGCGGGGGCGCTCCGTACCGACACCGTAGAGCCGTCCGCCTCAGTCCAGGTGCTGCCTGAGTTTCTGTTCCAATGCCTGCTTGGGGACATAGCCGATCACCGTATCCACATGCTCTCCGTCCTTGAAGAACAGTATGCTGGGGATCGACCGTATGTTGAAC
Organism: Gemmatimonadota bacterium; assembly: GCA_039589355.1. Lineage (GTDB taxonomy): Bacteria > Gemmatimonadota > Gemmatimonadetes > Palauibacterales > KS3-K002. The sequence goes on from JBDHHM010000016.1 coordinate 5,738, forward strand.
CGAAACGCCGTCCGCTGGCTCGCATCGACGTCGAGCTTTGCTACCTTGACCTGGCCTTCGTACTCCTGTGCAAGATCCTCGACGATCGGCCCCACGAGGCGACAGGGCCCGCACCAGGCGGCCCAGAAGTCGACCATCGCCACGCCCTCGATCTGTTCGACCTCTTCAGCGAAGGTCTCGTCGGTGACCTCTTTCACAAACCCCATTACTCTCTCCAATTCCGACGCTCCTAGTTGCCGACCGGCGCCTCGCGCCAGCCCCTTTCACACGCCACCAATTATATCATTATCTTCCGACTCGCGCCGCCGAGGCAGGCCCCGGCCGGCCTCGCACCGGCGATGTAACGTATACTTGCTTCAAGGGGTTCCCGATGGGACTAGAGGCACGTCTCGAACACGTGGCGATCGCCGTGGAGAATCTCGATGCGGCGGTGGCCGTCTATAACGCTGTCCTCGGTCGGCCCGATTCGGGCCGCGAGGTCGTCGAGTCGGAGCAGGTCAGGGTCGCCTTCTTCGACCTCGGTGACGCCAGGCTGGAGCTCCTGGAACCCACCGCCGCCGAATCGCCCGTCGGACGCTTCCTGGAGAGTCGCGGCCCCGGCCTGCACCACATCGCCCTGGAGGTGGAGGATCTGGACGCCGCGCTCGAGCGTTGCCGGGCCGCGGGGCTGGCAACCGTCGGCGAGGCTCCCAGGAGCGGGTCCGGCGGCCGCCGCGTCGCCTTCCTCGACCCCGCCGGCACCGGAGGAGTACTCCTCGAGCTATCCGAAAGGATAGGCTAGGCGGCCGACGAGCGGCCCCTCACGCGCCCGCGGAACCGGGGGCCGCTCAGCACTCGAAAGTCTGCAGCGAGAGAATGATCTGCTCTATGTACCAGCGATCGTCCCTGGCGAGGATGACCCGGAACGGCAGAGTCACGTTCGTCGGCGTGCGGGCGATCTCAGCCGTGACGAGCGTCTCCCCTCGGTCGCGGGCGGAGAAATCCGGCTGCGACGTGATACGGAAGGCCACGGGACGGATGCATGCCGCGAGAACGATCATCCGGTCCCTGACTTCCTGTTCCGGGTAAGCCCCGGCGATCGAGCCCTGCTCCGTGCCGAACACGGCAGCCATGGTCTCATACGCAACCCGCACCCGCTCGAACTGCCCCTCCGCCTTCGCCTCCTGCGCTTCCTTGGCCGCGTTGAGGAACGTCTCGACCGCCTCCTCAGGTGTCGCCGCACCCACTGGGATGTTGATGTAGGAGGTACCACCTCCGCCGCCACAGCCGCCCAATCCGACGAGGACCGCGGCCAGCACCGCCACTCGATCAGCCTTACGCACCGTCGGCACCCCTCGTTAGGGAAACGTTGGACCTTCGACTAGGGGAACAGTAGAACAATAGAGAGGTCGAAGCCAGCGATCCGCCTATTCCGCCTTCCGGAACGACAGCCGGTCTTCACCGGACTCGCGATCGACGACGATCCTGTCGCCCTCGCTGAACCGGCCCTCGAGGACCGCCGTAGACAGCGGGTTGAAGAGCAGCTGCTGTATCGCGCGTTTCAGCGGGCGAGCACCGAAGGCGGGCTCGTAGCCCTCCGTCGATATCAGGTCGCGCGCCGCGTCCCTCACCTCGAGCGTCAGGTTCTGTTCAGCCAGCAGCGAACCGGCCTGCTCGAGCTGCAGGTCGACGATCCTTCTCAGCTCATCGCGGCCCAGCATCTTGTAGATGATGATGTCATCGACGCGGTTCAGGAACTCGGGCCTGAAGGTAGCGCGCAGGCCATCCCAGACACGTTTCTCGATCTCCTCCCAGTCGCCCTCGGCTGACGGCTCGAGGATCCACTGGCCACCGATATTGGAGGTCATGATCAGGACCGTGTTGCGGAAGTCCACAGTCCGGCCATGACTGTCGGTGAGTCTCCCATCATCCAGCACCTGCAGCAGGATGTTGAAGACGTCGGGATGCGCCTTCTCGATCTCGTCGAACAGGACGACGCTGTACGGCCGGCGGCGAACGCGCTCGGTCAGCTGGCCGCCCTCCTCGTAGCCGATGTATCCGGGCGGCGCTCCGATGAGCCGGGCCACCGAGTGGCGCTCCATGTACTCCGACATGTCGAGACGCACCATCGCCGCTTCGTCGCTGAACAGGAACTCAGCCAGCGCACGCGCGGTCTCGGTCTTGCCGACGCCGGTGGGACCCAGGAATATGAAGCTGCCGACGGGACGTTTCGGATCCTGCAGGCCGGCGCGGTTACGACGCACGGCGTTAGCCACCGCCTCGATGGCCTGGCTCTGATTGACGACACGCCGATGAAGGTGTTCCTCGAGGTGAACGAGGCGCTCGCGCTCGCTCTCCATCATCTTGGAGACCGGAATTCCCGTCCAGCGCGAGACGACCGCCGCGATGTCCTCCTCGGTCACCTCCTCTTTGAGGTAGCGCGACTCCTCCTGGAGCTCGGCGAGCTTCCCGGACGCCGCCTCCAGCTCCTTCTCCATCGCCGGGATCTTGCCGTGAACGATCTCCGCTACCTTGCCGTGCTCGCCGGTCCGCGTCGCCTGCTCGGCATCGACCCGCAGGTTCTCGATCAGGCTCTTGAGGGTGCGGATGTTCTCGATCGCCTCCTTCTCGGCGTGCCATTTCGCTTTCATGCCGCTGGACCGCTCGCGCAGCTCGGCCAGCTCCTTCTCGAGGCGCTCCAGTCGCTTGCGGCTCTCCTTGTCCTCTTCCTTCTGCAGCGCCTGCTTCTCGATCTCGAGCTGAACGGTTCGCCGTTCCACCTCGTCGATCTCGAGCGGCATCGAGTCGATCTCGATCCGCAGCATCGAGGCCGCCTCGTCGATGAGGTCGATCGCTTTGTCGGGCAGGAAGCGATCGGCGATGTAGCGATTAGAAAGCCGCGCCGCCGAAACGATGGCGCCATCGGTGATCCGTACACCATGGTGGACTTCGTAGCGCTCCTTCAGGCCGCGCAGGATCCCCACCGTATCCTCGACGTTCGGCTCGGAGGTGAAGATCGGCTGGAAGCGCCGCTCCAGAGCCGTGTCGGTCTCGACGTGCTCGCGATACTCGTTGAGCGTCGTTGCACCGACGACGCGTAGCTGCCCGCGGGCGAGCAGCGGCTTCATCATGTTACCCGCGTCCACCGCGCCCTCCGCTGCTCCGGCACCGACGATCGTGTGCAGCTCATCGATGAAGACGACGTACAGGCCTTCGCTCTCGGTGATCTCCTTCAGTAGCGCTTTGAAGCGCTCCTCGAACTGGCCGCGATACTTCGTACCCGCGATCATGCTCGCGATATCCACCTGGATGAGCTGCTTGTTGCGCAACGACTCGGGCACATCGCCGTTCACGATGCGCTGGGCCAGGCCCTCCACGATCGCCGTCTTGCCGACACCGGGCTCGCCGATCAGCACCGGGTTGTTCTTCGTTCGCCTCGACAGCACCTGCATCACGCGACGGATCTCCTCGTCGCGTCCGATCACCGGGTCGAGCTTGCCGCGCCGCGCCATGTCGGTCAGGTCGATCGTGAACTTCTGAACTGTCTGATACTTCTCCTCCGCGTCCCGATCGGTCACACGGTGCGGCCCGCGCATGTCCTGGATCGCCTGCAACAGACCCTCACGCGTCGCGCCCAGACCTTTGAGCAGCGGCCCCGTAGTGCTCGCCGCCTTCGAATGCAGCGCCAGCAGCAGATGCTCGCTCGAGATGAACTGGTCGCCGAGCTCCCGTGCCTCCTTCTCCGCCTCGTCCAGGACCTGGGTCAGCTCGCGCGACGGCATGGCGCCCGAGCCACCCTCCTGGCGCGCCAGTCGCTCCAGCGCCTCGCTCACAGTCTTGTCCAGTTGGTCGAAGCGCACACCCAAGCGACCCAGCAGCGGCCCGGCTACACCACCCTCCTGGTCCAGCAACGCCTGGAGCAGGTGGATGTCCTCCACCGCAGGGTTTCCCCGCCCGCCGGCCAGGATGATCGCAGCCTGCAGCGCTTCTCCGGCCTTCACCGTCAGTCGGTCAAACGAGATCATCTACTGCCCAACCTCCTGCTGAGCGCGATACGACGCACTGCGCTCCGACTCAAGGCGTAGCGCGCCGTGCAAAACACGAATCCGAGCAAGAAAAGGGCAACTCGCGTGCCACGGAAAGCTGCCATAACGGCAGTACGGCGCCGCTCCAGAGCGGCGTGGAAAAAGGACCTGGCGAGGGCAGGCGGCCGGGCGCCGGTGCTCCTCGTCAGTCGACCTTGACCTTGCGCGCCTGCTCGCTGGCCGCCTTGGGCAGGGTGATGCGCGCGATACCGTTCTCGAGGGCGGCGGAGATGCGCTCGCGATCGAAGGCGGTCTTGAGCTTGAACCGCCGGTAGTATCCCCAGGGAAGCGTGCTCTCCTCCTCGGCACGGCCTGCGGCCACCGCCTCGATGACAAGCTCGTCGCGCTCGACGGTTACGTCGAGGTCACTCTTCTGGACGCCCGGCATATCGGCGAGAACGACCATCTCCGACCCGGTCGAGTAGATGTCGACGGGCGGGCGCACGTAACGGCGTCGTCGGGCCCGAGCCTCTCGCTGTTCTCTTGTGGCCTCGCTCTGCTGTGCCTCGCGCAGTTCGTCCTTGTCGATTCTATCCATCGGCCTGCGCTCCCGGTTCGTCGTGCTGGGTCTCAGATCCCTCTTCGACATCGATACTGCGACCGCGGGCCCCTTTTGAACCGGGCAAGCGGACGTCCAGAACGCCGTCTCGCATCTGTGCGACCACGGTGACGGCGTCTACCTCGGAGGGAAGTCTGACGTTCAGCTCGAAGTCGCCGGAGGGTCGCTCGCTGCGCAGCATCCGCCCACCTTCCGGCGGCTCGAAGCGTGCGCGCTGACCGGAGACGGTCAGGTTACGGCCCACGACGGATACGTCGGTCTCCCCGCGCTCGAAGCCGGGTAGCTCGACCATCACACGGTAGCCGTCGTCCTCGACGCGCAGCTCGTGCCTGGGGAACTCGCGCCCGAAGCCGAGGTCGGGGATCAGGCTGGTCACCTGGCTACTCACCTGATCGTACAGGTTAGTGACGGCGTTCTTGAATTCAGCAAGCGCGCCGCGCCCGGACGCGTTCGAATCCGATTCTTTTTCCACTTTTCCTCCTGGACTCCCAGTGATCGTTGATCAGTAAGCAGTGGTCAGTGACAGTACTCCGCGAGGTCGGCAGACCGGGTGTCATCTAAACGTACGAGGTTCCCCACTACTATGGTTTCGCGGCTCCAACCGCACGACGGGTCCTATATATCCGTCTCCAGCACGACCACCGTTGCGGCGATTCGGTCCTGCATGGCCTGCCGGTTATCGTCCCAGAACATCTCGAAGAAGCCGAGCAGGCCGGTGAAGATCGAGGCGGCATAGCCGCCGAAGCGGTTAAGGGCGGGCCACCAGCCGAGTGGCCTACCGTCCAGCCGCACGATGCGCGTCCGCAGCAGACGTTTGCCCGGTGTCCGTCCCCGCCAGACTACGGGGAAAAAGGTAAAGTACAGAGCCGACCAGCCGAATTCGATGCCGACCTCGTCCAAGACACTGGTGATCAGGCTGATGAGCCCACGGCTCCTTTCCCGGCCGAGCCGCTGCTCCAGCTCTTCGTTGTCTGCAACCAGCTGCTCATTCCGTTCCTCCAAGGCTGCGATGCGGTCGGCGCCGATCGCATGTGCCAGCGGGTCACGGAGCGCGCCCGCTGCGACCGAGTCGCCCACCTGTAATGCAGCGGCGTAGGCGAGGACGAGCGAATCGGAATCGGCCGGCCTGGTGACCGTCGCCCCGTCGAGTCCCAGGTTCACCAGTGCAGCAGCCATGGCATCCCGCGCCCAAGGCTCCTCCCTGCTTTCGGTGAGGGCGTCCAGCGTCGTCCGGATCTCGCCGCGGTCGACTCCCATGCTCTGTAGCCGCTCGCCCAGGCGAATCGCCGCGTCCGTCATCTCGGCCTCCGAAGCAGCCGACTCGATCGCCACGACGTCCCGCGCTGCCCCGAAGGCATCCATGACGCCCAGTTCCCGTGCGGCCTCTTCCTCTGCCGATTCGTCGCCTGCGGCGGCGATCCACGAGAGCGGGTTGAAATTGGCGAAGGTCTCGTAACCGGCGATCAGCGTCCCAATCAGGGCAAACGCCGCCAGCGCGCCGAAGACGGCCCCGCGGCTCCCCTTGCGGAGCGCACTGGCAGACGGGCGCATGGCTGCACGGAAGAACAGGATCGTGACGGCGAGAAACAGCAGGAACCATGAGATGCGCAGCCCGGCGATGATGGCGATCAGGAGTAGATCGATCCCCATCGCCACTCCCCTGCGCCACGGCCGGGCGAGCGGGGTGCCGAGCAGATCGGGCGCCACCGAGAAGGCGTCGGGTGTGATGATCTCACGCGGGTCCCGAGCTTTGTCCCCCATAGATCGTCCGGCCCTCCTGCCGGGTGCCTGAGATTCAGGTACGCGCCTCGAGTCGGGCCCTCCTTTCGCCCTAGAATACTGGAGCGGCCGCCTCGAAACCAGCACCGCCGGTGCCCGGAACTCGCACGCTTGACACGCCGCCGACGGCGTCCTACCCTGTCGCGGCTTCACAATCACCAACCAGAACACGCATTCGGTGGCGAGGCCCCGGGAGCAGGCCTGCACTACCGACACGACCGGAATCCCACACCTCGAGGAGGATCTCGATGGATCCGAAACCCTACGAGCCCTACGTGCCGGCAGAAACGCGCATGAAGGAGTTCACGTTCCGCGCGGTGGTGCTCGGCGTGGTGATGGCCGTCATCCTGGGTGCGGCCAACGCCTACATCGGCATGGTGGCCGGGCTCACGATCGCGGCGACCTTCCCGGCGGCGGTCGTGGCCATGGCCATGCTGCGACCGATGGGCGGGACGATCCTCGAAGAGAACGTCGCACGCACCACCGCCTCGGTGGGCGAGGCGCTGGTGGCGGGCGCGATCTTCACGATCCCAGCTTTCGTGATCGCCGGCGTCTGGGAGACCGTGAACATCGGGCTCTCCATCGTGATAATGATGATCGGCGGCATGCTCGGCGTGTTCTTCGTCATCATCCTGCGCCGCACGCTGGTTGAAGATGCGGGGTTGCCGTTCCCCGAATCGGTCGCCGCCAGCGAGATCCACAAGGCGGGCCAGAAAGGTTCGACCGGGGGCAGGTATCTGGTTATCGCCGGCCTCACGGCCGCGTTCATCGAGGTGATCAAGAACGCTTCCGGCGTTCGCGTGCTCGCCACGAACATGACGGGCTTCTGGTCGTGGGGCTCGGCCCGTGTCGCCGGAGGCAACCTGACACAGGCATACACGGGTGGCACTTATCTTTCCACGCCTTCCGCGTCACCCGCCCTGCTTGGTGTCGGCTACATCATCGGCCCGCGGCTCGCGGCGGTGGTCTTCGCCGGCGGCGTGCTCGGCTGGTGGTGCCTGGCTCCGGTGATGACCTTCGTGAACCGCGACCTCGTAGCCCTGGCGACGGATCCGGCCTGGTGCACGGCCGCTCAGGCAACCGCGCCGTGCTGGAGCGCTGTGGCGCAGAACGTGGTGTGGCAGACCATGGTGCGCCCGCTGGCCGTGGGCACGATGGTCGTCGGCGCCTTCTGGACGCTGTGGAGCATGCGTAAGAGCCTGCTCACCGGCATCGGCCGCGTGCTGGCGGACGTGAAGCAGGTGAAGGGCGTTGAAGTGGAGAATCGCGTGCAGCAGGACCTGAGGTACCGCTGGGTCGTGTTCGGCATCCTCGGTCTGCTCATCCCGATCTGGGTCCTCTACTACTACTTCAGCGAGAGCTTCGGCGGCTCGTTCGTCGCGGCAGTGGTGATGGTGGTGGCGGGAATCCTGTTCGCCGCCGTCGCCGGCTACCTGGTGGGCGTGATCGGCAGCAGCAACAACCCGATCAGTGGGCTCACCCTGACGACACTGATCCTCGCCGCGCTGCTCATGGTGGCCATCGGCCTGACCGGTGACCGCGGCGTGATGGCGGTGCTCGGCGTCGCGGCGGTCGTCTGCTGCGCCATGGGAATCGCGGGCGACATGATGCAGGACCTGAAGGTCGGCCACATCCTGGGCGGAACACCATCCTCGATGCAGAAGGGCGAGCTCATCGCGGTCGTGTTCGCCGCGCCGGCCCTTGGAGTAGCGCTGTGGCTGCTGGGCCGCGCCTACGGGTTCGCCGGCGCCCCGGGCGCTGATCCTGCGACAGCGCTGCCGGCGCCGCAGGCGGGCCTCATGGCGCTGGTCAGCCAGGGCATCGTGGGCGGCGAGATGGTCTGGCCGCTCTTCCTGGCGGGCATGCTGTTCGGCGTCATGCTGATCCTGGTCAGGGCGCCCTCTCCGATGCTGGTCGCCGTCGGAATGTACCTGCCTATCTACAGCACCTTCGCGATCTTTGTCGGCGGTGTGTTCAAGTGGATCGTCGACAAGCTGCTGACGGCCAAGAAGTATCCGGAGCACGCGATGGAGCGGGCCACCAACACGGGCATCCTGGTCGCCTCCGGGTTCGTGGCCGGCGAGGCGCTGATGGGCGTGATTATCGCGGGTGTTATCGTCGCGTCAGAGCGGACCGCCTTCACACTTCCGACGATCATCAGCGACACTCTGGTGCAGGGGCTGCTCGGGCTCCTGGTCTTCCCGCTGGTCCTGTGGTTCTTCTACCGCTACTCGAACGCCGACGCGAAGGCGGCATCGCGCTGAGGCGGACGCGGGTTCGTAGCGAGCGCAGGGCGCTCGGGGCCGTACTGGCCCTGGGCGCCCTGCTGTCTCTCGCCGCCTGCGGGGACGGCGAGGCCGAGCGCGAGACGGGAATCGGTCGCCAAGAGTATGTCGACACGTACGTAGAGATCCTGCTGGCGGCGGAGGCGGCCGAGGACTCGGTTGCAGCGACGGAAAGCGCCCGTGCGATCCTGGCCCGACGCGGGCTGACCGAGCATGACCTGCTCGAGTTCGCGCGCCGCTACATGGATGATCCCGACTACCTTGTCGAGGTCTGGAGGGAGATCGAGGAACAGATCAGGAGCCCTGAAGGGGCAGACTCGGTGGGGGAGCAGGAGGGAGAGGGGTAGTGGGAATTCGGGATTCCCGGATTCCCATCCATCTATAGCCCAGTCGGATGATCGATGAACTTCGAGTCTAGCCCGTACTTCTCCGCCACGTGGCGGGCGAGGGCTTTGACGCCCAGCGTTTCCGTCGCGTAGTGCCCGGCGAACAGAACGTTGAGCTCCCATTCCTGCGCATCGAAGTAGCTGTGATGCGGCCCTTCGCCGGTGACGAAGGTGTCGAGCCCGGCGTCGCGCGCCTGCGAGATCGCAGCCGCGCCACCTCCCGTCACCACGCCGACCCGGCGCACGTCTTCGGGCCCGGCGGGGATCAGGAACGGCTCGGATCCCAGCAGCTTCTCGAGCCGCGCGCTCAGCTCGCCGCGGGCCACCTGCAGCTCGCCCCAGAATCCGATAGCGTGACCCTCGTACTCGCCGAAGCGGCCTTCGACTTTCAGTCCGATCCCGCGCGCCAGCTCGATGTTGTTACCGACCTCGGGATGTGCATCGAGCGGCAGGTGCGCCGAGTAGACGGCCATATCGGCGGCGATCAGCTGTCGCACCCGGCGGTAGTTGCGGTCGGTAAGCGGTGTGACACCCTTACCCCAAAAGAGACCATGGTGCACGAGCAGCAGATCGGCGCCGAGCCCGGCGGCTGCCTCGAAGGTCGCCTGACATGCGTCGGTGCAGGCGGCTATCTTGCGGACCGCCCCGCTGTTCTCCACCTGCAACCCGTTCCAGGCGTCGGGGTAGTCGGGAACGTTGGCGAGGTCGAGGTAGTCGTCGAGGTAGGCAACCAGGTCGGTGAGTGCGACGGCTGTCACGGTCACTCCCACTCTATGGTCGCCGGCGGTTTCGAGCTCACGTCGTAGCAGACGCGATTGATGCCGGTGACCTCATTGATGATCCGCGTGGCGATCCGGCCGAGTACTTCGTGAGGGAACTGGTACCAGTCGGCGGTCATGCCGTCGCGGCTGGTCACCGCGCGCAACGCGATGACGTTCTCATAAGTACGGCCATCGCCCATGACGCCGACCGAATGCACGGGCAGCAGGACAGCAAACGCCTGCCAGATCTCGTCGTAGAGCCCAGCGGCGCGGATCTCCTCCAAGTAGATGGCATCGGACTCGCGCAGCACGGCCAGGCGCTCACGGGTGACATTTCCCACGACGCGTACGGCGAGCCCGGGCCCCGGGAACGGGTGCCGGCCGACCAGTTCCTCGGGCAGCCCGAGTTCGCGTCCGACCTGGCGTACCTCATCCTTGAAGAGCTCACGCAGTGGCTCGATCAGTTCGAACGGTAGCTCAGCGGGCAAGCCGCCGACATTGTGGTGGGTCTTGATCGTGTCGGAGGGGCCACGCACCGAGAGCGACTCGATGACATCGGGATAAAGGGTGCCCTGAACGAGGAACTCGACATCGGAGCCAATCGAACTGGCCTCCTCCTCGAACGCTTCGATGAAGGTATGGCCGATGATTCGACGTTTCTCCTCGGGGTCCTCGACACCTGCCAGCCGACCGATGAAAGTGTCGGACGCATCGACGATTCGCAGCTCGATGCCCAGGTGCTGGCGGAAGGTGCGGGCGACCCAGTCGCGCTCGCCTTTACGCAGCAGGCCGGTATCGACGAAGATGCAGGTCAGCTTGTCGCCGACCGCACGGTGCACGAGGGCAGTGGCTACCGAGGAATCGACACCGCCCGACAGCCCCGAGATAACGTGCCCACGATCACGGACCTGCTCGCGGATCCCCTCCACCTGATTCTCGATGAACGAGCCCGCGGTCCAGCTCGGCTCGCAACCACACACGCGGAACAGGAAGTTCGAGATGATCTCGCCGCCGCGCGCCGTGTGGGCGACCTCGGGATGGAACTGGACGCCGAAGATCGGACGGTCCGTCGCGTGGAACGCCGCCACCGGTACCGTCCCCGTCGCAGCCAGTACCTCGAAGCCGGGCGGCGGCGTCTCAACGCGGTCACCGTGGCTCATCCAGACGGTGGAGCGCTCGCCGCGCTCGAACCCGTCGAACAGATCGTTGGGCTCGATGACCTGGAGCTCTGCGCGCCCGTACTCACGCCTCCTCGCGCTCTCGACCTGGCCGCCCACGAGCTGCGCGATAAGCTGCATCCCGTAGCAGATACCGAGCACCGGTACTCCGAGGTCGAGCAGCTCGGCATCCGCGGTGGGTACATCGTCGCCGTAGACGCTGGCCGGGCCGCCCGACAAGACCACACCACTGGGCCCCCACTCCCGGACCCATGCGGTCGCGTGTGTCGGCGGGTGGATCTCGCAGTAGACCCGTTCCTCCCTGATGCGCCGGGCGATGAGCTGGGTGTACTGGCTCCCGTAATCCAGGATGAGTATGCGGTCCTTCGGTAGACTGCTGCTGAGCATTCCGTCCCTTCGTTCAGTGAGGTGACCGGTGGCCGGTAGTCGGTGGCCGGTACGGGACACACCGGCTACCGGCTACCGCATACCGGCTACCGATCAGTAGGCTCGCGCCCAAACCACCTCGTTCTCCGCTGGGCCGCCGCAGATGCACTTGTCCGGCACCCCATCGCTGCCGAAGTCCTCATCGGGAATCACCCGAACGGTGGCCTTCGTATCATCCTTGACCTTCGCCTCGCACTCCTCGGCGCCGCAATAGCCGGTGTAGATGAATCCGCCGGTATCGGAGACGATCCTCTTGAACTCTTCGTAGTCGGTCACGCCACGGTAGGAGTTCTCCTCGCGCCGCCGCAGCGCCCCATCGAGCAGTGCACGCTGCATCTCATCGAGCATTGCGGGAATCCGAACGGTCGCCTCACCCTCGGGAATCGGGATCTTCCGCGCCTTGGAGTCCTGGGAGAAGCGCAACAC
>JBDHHM010000017.1:0-18487 GCA_039589355.1 Gemmatimonadota bacterium
ATTCGGGGAGGTAGGGAAGTAGGAAGTTGGTGCTGTTGCGATAGCTTACTTCCCTAAGTTCCGCGAATCCCGGATTCCACGGATTCCACGGATTCCACGGATTCCGCGGATTCCGCGGATTCCCGGATTCCCGGATCCGCGAATCCTATATCCCCGATTCCCTAACTCCCGGAATTCCCGAATTGCGGAATTCCGGAATTCCCAACCACCCGAAGAGATCCCGTACAAGAGAAGTCCTTGACGTAGTGGGGACATGTCACTAGTCGGTGCCCGGATCCCCGCCACCGGGCCCAAGCGAGCCTTCCGGGGGAGGTTTTACTTGACCGGCTTCTTGGGGAGCTACCTCCATCAGCTGGACGAGAAGGGCCGCCTGGCGCTGCCGGCGTCATTTCGCCGCGCCGCTGGGGACGGCGGTTTCGTTCTGATCCACGCTCTGGAACCTGCGCTGTTCCTGTATCCGGCGCGGGCGTGGGCGGCGGTGGAGGAGCGTCTGGCGGAGCTACTGCGCCGCCAGCCGAATGCCCGGAGCATGGTGCTGGGGCTGACGGCGAAAGCGGTCGAGGTGATTCCCGACAAGCAGGGTCGGATCCTGGTGCCTGAGCGGCTGCAGCGAGCGGCGCAGCTAGATGCTGAGGCCCTGATCGTCGGGATGCTGGAGAAGATCGAGATCTGGAATCCCGAGCTATTTGAAAATGCGACGAGGGAGGCCGAACCTGGGTTTGAGGACTTTGTTCGGCAGATCCTCGTGTGAGGTGGTTGGGTCCGGCGCTGACGGTCGAGACGGAGTGGTGGGCGGATCGTGGGGGAATCGCTACACCTGTGATGAGAGGTGCGATTGCCGTCAGCTGCTGGACCCGTCGATCGGAACGGTGGGCAGGTGGCAGGGGGAGGGCTGTGTGGATCTAGGGGTAGGGCAACGCCGTCTGTCCACCGTCCTTTTTATCAGGTGAAGGGAGGTCGTCCGGGCGTCCCGCGTGATGACCGGCTAACCCGGCAGGAGCCTTGAGCGCCAGCACGTTCCACACGCCGGTGATGACGGAAGAGGTGGTGAGGTACCTGGCGCCCGAGCGGGGTGGCCTGTTCCTGGACGGGACTGTGGGAGGTGGTGGTCACGCGGAGGCGATCCTGCGAGCCGGTGACGAGGCCGAGTTGCTGGCCGTCGATCGAGACCCTGAGGCGCAGGATGAAGCGCGCGCCCGGTTGGAGAGTTTCGGGAAGCGAGTCCGGTTGGCGAGGGGTGACTACGCGGATGTGAGTGACTTGTTCGATCTGGGGGAGGGCGCATTGGCTGGAGTATTGTTGGACCTGGGGGTGTCCTCCCGCCAGATCGATAATCTGGAGCGCGGGTTCTCGTTCCGCCGCGGCGCTCCACTCGATATGCGGATGTTCTGCGAGGGGCAGGAACCGACGGCTGCGGAGTTGCTGTCGGGTCTCTCGGCGGATGAACTGGCTGAGATTTTTCGCACCTACGGCGAGGAGCGACGCGCAAGACGGCTCGCGGCGGCGATCGTCGAGAGCCGGGAGGACGTGTCGCTGGAGACGAGCGACGATCTGATGAAGGTCATGGAGAGGGTTTGGGGTAGGCCGGTCGCCGCGTCTGATGCCGCTCGAATCTTTCAGGCGCTGCGAATCGCCGTGAACCGAGAGCTCGACTCACTGCAGCGAGCGCTCCCGTCGCTCCGTGACCTACTCGCCCCGACCGGCCGCATGGTGGTCATTGCATATCAGTCATTAGAGGACAGGCTGGTGAAGCGGTCTTTCCGCGATTGGAGCCGCGATTGTGTCTGCCCTCCGGGCATCCCGGTATGTCGGTGCCGCGGTCGAGCGCTCGGTCGCGAGCTGGCCCGCTCGCCGCTGCGGCCGTCGGCGTCCGAGGTGGCGAGTAATCCGCGGGCGCGGAGTGCGCGCCTGCGTGCTTGGGAGCGAGGCGAATGAGACTGCGGGGGATGCTCACCGCCGTCTCGGCGATGTTCCTGCTGGCCGGGATGTTCATCGCTGTCCACAGAGGCGCCCGCGGCCGCGTGATCGCCGAGCGCGTTAGCGCGATCGATGGCCGGCAGGAAAGCGCGGTGGTGCAGAAGAACGAATTGAGGCAAAGGGTCGAGTACCTGCGCAGTCGGTCGCGAATCGTGCACGCGGCGCAGTCGTTGGGACTACATCAGCCGAGCGAGGATGAACTGGTGTATCTCGATCTGAGCGGTCTGTCATCGACGCCGTCGGGAGGTTCGTCGTGAGGTCGGAAGCTCGACAGGCTCGCCGCCGGCATCTGAGACACGGCATCCTGCAGCTGTCGTTGCTGCTGGCGTGCGGCGTGGTGATGGCTCGCGCGTTCCAGCTGCAGGTGCTGCAGGGCGAGCGTTGGCAGGCACGCTCGATCAACCAGCATGAATACCGGGATCCGCTGCCGGCGCCGCGTGGAACGATTTACGACCGGGAAGGTCGCGAGCTGGCGGTTAGCCGAACGGACTACGAGCTCTACATCGCGCCGAACGAGCTCCGTGATCCTCAGGCCGCTGCCGTTGCATTACGGAGGGCGGTGGATCTCGATCCGGAGAAAGCGCGGCTGGTCGCGGAGGGTAAGGAGGGTTGGTTCCGGCTGCCTGGTGTCTATTCCGCCCTCGAAAAGGATGAGCTGGAAGATCGCTTTCCCAAGGGCCTTCACGCCCAGGCGCGCGTCAGTCGCTCCTATCCGCGTGGTGACCTGGCAGCCGAGATCATCGGCCGCGTCAACGACGTCGGCCGTGGGCTGAGCGGTCTGGAGCTCAGCTTCGACTCGGTGCTTGCCGGCCAGCCTGGTGTGGGCCTCTCGCGCAAAGACGCTACCGGCGCCTCGGCCGCCTGGCTCACCGTCGAAGTCGCTCCGCCGACACCCGGCCACGACATCTATCTGACGATCGACGCCGAGATGCAGGCCCTCGCCGAGTCCGTGCTCGAAGAGGCGATAGCCGAGGCCAACGCGACCGGCGGTGACCTGCTGATCCTCGACCCCAGGACCGGCGAGCTGCTGGCGGCGGCCGGCCGGCGCGAGCGGCTGCGTGGGCGCGAGCCGCACCTGACGGCGGCGACGGAGCCCTACGAGGCCGGCTCGACACTAAAGCCTTTCACCGTGGCTGCACTCCTGGCGGAGGGTCTGGCCGAGCTTTCCGATAGCGTCGATACAGGCATCGGGCTGTATCGAGCGGCCGGTCGAACGATCCGAGATGAAACACCCCACGGTCGGTTGAGTCTTGCACAGACGCTGGCGGTCTCCAGCAACGTGGGGATGGCGATATTCGCCGAGCGCATTCCGAAGGGCGTCCAGTTCAGCTACCTGCGAAACTTCGGCTTTGGGACACCTACCAGTCTCACGTACCCCTCCGAGTCCCCCGGTTTTCTACGGCGCCCTTCGGAATGGTCGGCACAGAGCCGCGCCTCGCTGGCCATCGGCTACGAGGTAGCGGTTACACCGTTGCAGCTCGTCATGGCCTACGGTGCGATCGCCAACGGCGGGGTCCTCATGCGGCCGCGACTCGTGCGCGAGGCACGGACTGCCAATGGGACGATGCGCTGGCAAGAGGGGTCGGAGGTCGTCCGCCGCGTCGTATCGGAGGAGATCGCCTCCGCTCTTCGCCGGGTGCTCGCTCGTGCCGTGGCCGAGGGTACGGGCCGAAGCGCCGGTGTCCGCGGTCTGAGTATCGCCGGCAAAACCGGTACAGCCTGGCGCTTCGATGAAGAGTTGGGCTACGACGGGCACTCGTACACTTCGTCGTTCGTTGGCCTCATACCGTCGGACGATCCGCAACTGGTGATCCTGGTGAAACTGGACGAGCCGAGCGGGCCGTACTACGGAGGCGCGACCGCAGCCCCGGTTATGCGCACCGCTGTACGTGCCGCTCTTGCAGGAAGCTACTGGTCGGCGCCGCCGCTATTGGGGGAGCCGGAAATTCCGGACGAACAGGCGGGAGTATCAGCGGGTCTGGCGCCGACCGGTGGCCCTTACGTTTTCGCGCTCGACACGCCGCTGCTCAGGACCGGCGACGAGAACGTGAGCAGTGCATTTCGGGTCGCGGAGGTGCTACCCGACGTTAGGGGCCTGTCGCTGCGTGCCGCCGTACACCGGCTGCACCGTGCAGGTTGGAGAGTGGCCGTGCGTGGAGGTGGACGTGTTGAGTCGATGGAGCCGGCGGTCGGGACGATGCTGCGAATTGGCGAGCGGGTGGTTCTTTCGGGCAGCGAGCGCAGTCCACCGGTTCGACCGCAGAACGCACCTGGAGCGGGGTGATAGCGATCGCGGAAGTCCTCGCGCGTCTCGACTCGGCCGGGCTCCTGCAGGGACCCGGCCCTACGGTTGATCTCGCCGTCACCGGGATCAGCGCCGACTCCCGCCAGGTCGGCGTTGGCGATCTTTACTGCGCGATTCGCGGGTACGTACACGACGGACACGATTTCCTGAAGGAGGCAGAAGAGGCTGGTGCGGTTGCGGCTCTCGTCGAGAGTCCACGTGCCGACCTCGACCTGCTACAGATTCGCGTCAGCGATGCCCGGCGCGCCGCGGCTGTCGCGGCGCAAGTCGTTTTTGGGGAACCCGCCGCCGGCCTGAGACTCGTCGGCGTGACCGGCACCAACGGCAAGACGACGACGGTTCACCTGGCCCGGCATGTCCTGGCGCGGCGCTTCGCCAGCGGCTCGATCGGCACTTTGGGTGCCGTCGGCGCCTCCGGCGTGCGCGAGTCGACGGAGCTGACAACGCCGGGACCCGTGGAGTTCGCGCGCCGGTTGGCCGCGCTCAAGCAGGATGAAGTCGAGTGCGTCGTTGCCGAGGTGTCATCGCATGCGCTGTCGCAGGGCCGGGTGGATGGAGTGGCCTTCGAGGTCGCGGCATTCACCAACCTGTCTCGCGACCATCTCGATTATCACGCCGACTTCGATGGGTACAGGGCGGCGAAAGTGCGGCTGGCCGATCTAGTCTCGGCTGATGGGACTTTGGTGGTCAACGCCGACGAATCGGCGTGGTTTGATCTACCGCAACGTCGCGCGGTGCGCTTCGGCATTGCAGGCGACGCGGAATACACCGCGCGTGACATCCGGTTGGGGCTCACCGGTTCCCGTTGGAGGTTGGTGACACCCGAGGGCGAGGTCGAGGTCGAGCTTCCGCTGCTCGGCGAATTCAACGTCTCGAACGCGCTGGCTGCCGCAGCCGTGGCGGGTGTCTTCGGTCTCGAACCGGACGTGATCGGAGAGGCGCTGTCCGACGTGCTGCCCGTGCCGGGACGGCTGGAGGTGTTGGCGGAGCAGCCGCTGGTGCTTCGGGATTACGCGCATACACCCGATGCCCTACGCCGTGCCCTAGCGGCCCTTCGTCCGGTGGCCAGGACTCGGCTGATCGCGGTCTTCGGGTGTGGGGGTGATCGCGATCCGGGCAAGCGGCCGCTCATGGGACAGGCGGCTGCCGCAGGGGCGGACTACAGCATCGTCACCTCGGACAACCCGAGGAGCGAGGAACCCGAGGCGATCATCGCCGGCATTCTGCCGGGACTAGGCTCGGCAGACCACGAGGTGGTTGTCGATCGCCGCGCCGCAATCGCCCGGGCGCTGCAGATCGCCGGCCCCGAGGACACGATCCTTCTGGCCGGCAAGGGACACGAGGAGTACCAGATCGTCGGTGATGAGATCAGGCCGTTAGACGAGGCGGTAATCGTAGCGGAACTGCTCGCCGGCGGCCGGGGAAGGACATGATGCCGCGATTTTCCTGGACGAGCGACTGTGTGCGTGATGCTCTGGGCCTCCCGTCGACGGGCCGGGCGGGACG
This sequence comes from Gemmatimonadota bacterium, assembly GCA_039589355.1. Classification (GTDB taxonomy): domain Bacteria; phylum Gemmatimonadota; class Gemmatimonadetes; order Palauibacterales; family KS3-K002. The sequence continues at coordinate 5,789 of JBDHHM010000017.1, forward strand.
CACATACTCGGGTGTCTCTACCGACACCCGTAGCCTGCGTCCGGGAGAGCTGTATGTCGCGCTGTGCGGTGAGCGGTTCGACGGCGCCGATTTCGTGGGCGCCGCGGTAGAGGCTGGAGCCACCGGCGCAGTGGTCGAACGTGGCCAGGATGGTCTCCCGGCCGACTTCGAGCTGTTCGTCGTCGACGATTCACTAGAGGCGCTCGGCCGCCTGGCCGCTGCCCGACGGTCGGCTCTCGATCCCATCGTTGTGGCGGTAACGGGGACGAGCGGCAAGACGACGACGCGCGAGCTCGCGATGGCCGCTCTGGGGAGCGGAGCCTACGGCAGCCCGGGCAACTTCAACAACCTCGTGGGTGTTCCGCTCTCGATCTTGGCGGCGCCCGAGGAGGCGAAGATCTGGGTGCTGGAGCTCGCCTCGAACCGGCGCGGCGAAATCGAGCGCCTGGGTCGCATAGCGCAGCCAAACTACGCGGTGGTCACTACCGTGAGTGAGGGCCACCTCGAAGGGCTCGGCGACCTGCAGGGCGTCCTCGACGAGAAGCTGTCGCTCCTTTCCACCATGCGGGGCGGGGGCGTCGCCCTGGTTGCCGACGAACCGCCCGAGCTCGTGGAGCAGGCGCGCGCTCGTTATCCGGAGGTGCGGACCGTCGGGCTGAGCGAGGCCGCCGACGAACGGCCGGAGAGCTGGTCGGTCTCCGACGACGGTGTGGCGTGGAGGTGGGGGGGAACGCACTTCGATCTGCGAGGCTTTGGCACGCACCTGATACATGACGCGCTCTTTGCCGTTGTCGTGGCGCACCTGCTGGGCGTCGATCCGCAGCGGGCGGCCGAGCGGTTGGCTAACGCTGAGTTGCCGCCGATGCGTGGTGAGGTGCGTCGGGTTCGCGATCTCAAGCTGCTCGTCGACTGCTACAACGCCAACCCGTCCTCGTTCCTGGCCGCGATCGATGCGCTCAGCGCCCTCGCGGCGGGTCGTCGCCGCGCGGTCCTCGCCGGGACGATGCTGGAGCTGGGCTCCCGCTCGGCCGCGCTGCACGAGCAGGTGGCGGGCTTCATGCTCGATGCGGGGGTCGAGCTGATCGCCGCGACCGGCGAATTCGTGGAAGCGTTCGCTCGCGCGGGAAGTCGCGCGCACGACAGGCTCATCCTGGAGCCAGAGCTGGAGGGCGCCTACCGGCAGTTGGCGTCGCGGTTGTTGGGTAGTGAGATCGTTCTGCTCAAGGCATCGCGGGGAATGAAGTTCGAGCGGGCCATCCCCTGGTTCGAGCGCGACTTTGGGAGCGGGGGACAGGTGGGTAGTCCGGATACGGAAGGTTAGCGAGGGACGACTGTGCTTTACGAATTCCTGTTTCCGCTGGCCGACAAGCACATAGTGTTCAACCTGTTCCAGTACATCACGTTCAGAGCAGGCGGCGCGATGGTGACGGCCCTGCTCATCGCCTTTGTCAGCGGTCCGCCGATCCTGAGCTGGTTACGGCGGCGCGGCATCGGCCAGGTCGTGCGGCTGGACGGGCCGCACGCACATCTCGACAAGGCGGGCACCCCTACGATGGGCGGCCTCATCATCTTGGCTGCTGTCGTCGTTCCAACCGTCCTCTGGGCACGTCTCGACAATCCGTTCGTCCTCATCGCGCTCGGACTAACTGCTGCCATGGGTCTGCTCGGGTTTGTCGACGACTACATGAAGGTCGTCCAGCGCGAGTCGCGTGGCCTGGTAGCGCGCTACAAGTTCGTCGGCCAGTTCGCCCTCGGCCTGCTGCTGGGTTACCTGCTCTGGCAGTATCCGCTGAGCGACTACCCGGTGAATCACACGACGCTGCCCTTCTTCAAGGAATGGCGGCTTGTGATCTGGACGCCTTTCTTCATCCCGTTCGTTGCGCTCGTGGTAAGTGGGAGCGCGAACTCGGTGAACCTCACGGATGGGCTCGACGGTCTCGCGGCCGGGCTCGCCGCCATTGCCGGCGGCACGTTCGGCGTCTTCGCCTATCTGATCGGCCGCGTCGACGCCTCCAACTACCTGGGACTTTTCTATCTCCCGGGCGTGGGTGAGCTGTCTGTGTTCTGCGCCGCACTGGCAGGTGGCGCGCTCGGCTTTCTTTGGTTCAACAGCCACCCAGCGGATGTGTTCATGGGTGACACCGGCTCGCTGGCGCTCGGTGGTGCCTTGGGCGCCGTGGCCGTGTTGATCAAAGGCGAGTTCCTGCTGCTCATCGTCGGTGCGGTGTTCGTCGCGGAAGCGCTATCGGTCATCCTGCAGACGAGCTGGTTCAAGTACACACGGAAACGTTTCGGGCAAGGCCGGCGCATCTTCCGTATGGCGCCGTTGCACCATCACTTCGAGCAACTCGGCTGGCCGGAACCGAAGGTCGTCGTTCGCTTCTGGATCGCCGGGGTGCTCGCTGCGCTGATCGCGCTGAGTACGCTGAAACTACGGTGATGACTCCTGAGTCGTGGTCGGAGCTCCGAGTAGGAGTACTGGGACTGGGTCGTAGCGGACGCGCGGCGACGCGGCTGCTGGCCCGGGCAGGCGCATCGGTGTATGCCAGCGACGTGGCGGACACCCCGGAGCTTCGCGCGGAGGCCGAAGGTTTGCGCGGACCGCGAGTCGAGGTCGAACTGGGCCGGCACGGCGTCGAGAGGCTGGAAAGATGCGATGTGCTGGTGACGAGTCCGGGGATTCCCCCCGGCGCGGAGGTCTTCCGGACACCGGGAGTACGGTCGCTGCCGGTGATCTCCGAGCTCGAGCTGGCGTTCGGCTTTCTCGATGCACCGGTCATCGCGGTGACCGGGACGAACGGGAAGACGACAACGACCGCCTGGATCGGCACGATGCTCGAGCGCGCGGGCCTACGCGTCGGCGTTGGCGGCAACATCGGGCGCGCGCTTTCCGAGTTGGCCGCGGAGAGCGACGCCGGGTACGAGTGGGTCGTCGCTGAGGTTAGCTCGTTCCAGCTGGCTCAGATAGATCGCTTCAAACCGGTGATCGGCGTGTTTCTCAACCTGTGCCCGGACCACCTCGACTGGCACGTCGATCTCGAGGACTATTACGCCGCCAAGGCCCGCTTGTTCGACAACGCAGGCCGCGACAGCCGCTGGGTTCTGAACGGAGAAGATGAACGCGTCATGGAGCTGGCCGCAGGCAGGCCCGGAACCGCGCACTATTTCCGCGTCGCATCGCGGCCGGCGGTCGGTGAGGAGGGCGCCTTCCTCGCAACGGATGACGTGCTGGCCGCCAACTACGCTGGCGAGCAGGTCAGGCTCGTGGCGCGAAGTGAGCTCAAGCTGCTGGGCGCCCACAACGTCGCGAACGCGCTCGCTTCTGCCATCGCCGCTGCGTTCGCCGAGGTTCCCGTCCCTGCCGTGCGCGAGGGGCTCCGGGGTTTCGAGCCACTTCCTCACCGCCTTCAGCCTGTGGCGGAGAAGGATGGCGTGCTCTGGGTGAACGACTCAAAAGCGACGAACGTGGCTTCGACTCGCGTGGCGTTACAGGCGATGGACCGCCCCGTGGTTCTGCTGCTCGGCGGACGACCGAAAGGGGAATCGTTTGCAACTCTCTTGCCGGACCTGAGGGGGCGGGTTCGCGCGGTCGTCGCGTACGGCGAAGCGGCGGCTCAGATCGAGTCCGAGCTCGGCGACGAGGTAACGCTCGTGCGCGAGGACGGACCTTTTGAAGATGTGGTGCGGCGGGCGCGTGCCCTGACTCAACCGGGCGACTCCGCTCTTCTCGCGCCCGCCTGCGCCAGCTTCGACATGTTTCGCAACTACGAGGAACGCGGCGAGCACTTCATGACGCTCGTGGACCAGGAGATATCGTGAGAGATCTCGCGGCATCGGTAACGGTTGACGCGTACGTGCCTGCGGCGGGCAGCGCGCGACGCGATGCCGGTATGCTGCTCGCGGTTACGGTGTTCCTGCTGCTGGCTGGCCTCATCACCGTGTACAGCGCGAGTTCGTTCCTCGCGCAGACGCAGGGACTGCCCGACCACTTCTATCTCCGCCAGCAGGCGAGCAAGGCGCTGGTCGGCCTGCTGGCGCTGTACTTGATGGCGCGGGTCGACTACCGGATCTACCCGCAGCTAGCCTGGCCGCTGCTCGGCCTGACGCTACTGGCGCTCCTGGTGCTCGTCCTGCCGGGGACCGAGGCGATCGCGCCGCCGCGGAATGGGGCGCGCCGCTGGCTCGATCTGGGTGTCCGTTTCCAGCCGTCGGAGGTAGCGAAGCTGGTGATGGTGATCTGGGCGGCTACGATAGCGGCGAAGAAGGGCGAGCGCATCCGCAGTTTGCGCTGGGGGTTGGGTGCGTTCGGCGTCGTCTACCTGGCCGTCGGCTACCTGATCATTCTCGAGCCCGATCTTTCTTCAGCCGTCGTGATCGGGATGCTCTGCGCGATCGTTCTGTTCGTTGCGGGCGCGCGGGTCGGCCATTTCGTGCTGATCGCCCTGCTGGCGCTCCCACTCTTCTGGGAGTGGGTCCGGTCCGCCAGCTACCGGATGGAGCGGATCACCACGTTCTTCAGCGGTGGGACCGACCCTGCGGGTGCAGGCCACCAACTACACCAATCGCTGATCGCCGTCGGTTCCGGCGGCGTTGTGGGCGTCGGCTACGGCGAGAGCACGCAGAAGTACTTCTTCCTGCCGGAGCCGCACAACGATTTCGCGTTCGCGATCATCGCGGAGGAGTGGGGGCTCGTTGGTACGGCGGCGATCGTGCTGGCGATCGCGGCCGTGGGCTTCTTTGGGCTGCGGATCGCGCGACGTGCTCCGGATGCGTTCGGCTTTCTACTGGCCGTGGGCCTTACAGCGCTGATCGCGGTCAGCGCCTTGATTCACATTTGCGTGACCTTAGGCCTGCTGCCGACAACAGGAGTGACGCTTCCGTTCATCAGCTACGGCGGCTCGAGTCTAGTCGTCTGCCTGGCGGCGGTTGGCATCCTCCTGAACATCGGCAGCTGGCGGGCGTGATGACGTGGCATACCGTGCGATCATCGCCGGTGGAGGAACCGGTGGGCATCTGTACCCGGCCCTGAACCTGGCCGAAGCACTGAGGAGGTCGGCGCGTAATGAGATCGAGATACTGCTGGTCGGCGCCCAGAGAGGAATCGAGGCTCGCGTACTTCCTGAACGGGGTGTTGCGCATCGCCTTCTGCCTCTCGAGCCGATTCGCCGCAGCCGTCCGTGGCAGAACTGGCGGCTATTACGGTCGGCGGTCGTGGCGAGCCGGGAGATCCGGCGCCTTCTCGATTCGTTCGCTCCCGACCTGGTGGTTGGTACAGGCGGCTACGCTGCAGGACCGGTCGTTGGCTGGGCGCTCGCCCGCCGCCTGCCTACGGCATTGCAGGAGCAGAACAGCTACCCAGGTCTCACGACACGCTGGCTGGCGCCCTATGTGGACCAGCTACACTTGGGTTACGAGGAGGCGATGAAGAACTTGTGGCCGGGACGTGACACGCTCGTACGCGTTCACGGTAACCCGATACGCTGGCCGGACCAGCGACCGCAGCTTCAGTCGGTGCGTGAAGAGTATGGGCTGGCGCCCGGACGTGTCGTCCTGATAGTGGGCGGCAGCCAGGGCGCCGCGCCGATCAACGAGGCGTTGGTCGCTGCGGTCGAGGCCGTCCACGACGGCGAGCTGCCGGCATTGCCGCCCGACGCGCAGCTCCTCTGGTCGACGGGCCCGTCGCATCACGCCGCGATCTCGGCGCGCCTGGCGAAGCTGGGTAGCCGGGTCGCCGTGCGGACACTGCCGTACATAGCCGAGATGGAGAAGGCGCTGTCGGTGACTACGCTGGCCGTGTCACGGGCCGGTGCGTTGGCGCTGGCCGAGTTCTGCGCCTGGGGCGTGCCGGCCGTGCTCGTGCCGCTGCCCCATGCGGCGGCCGACCATCAGCGCTCCAACGCCGTGGCCATGGAGGAGGCCGGAGCGGCCGTCGTCGTGGATGAGCCCGAGATGAAGCGGGACCCTGTGACCCTGTGGCACACCGTCTTCGAGCTGCTCAACTGGCCGCAGCGACTCGAGAGCATGAGCCAGGCGGCTGAGGGGCGCGGCAACCCGCGAGCGGCGGACGAGATCGCCGCCGACCTCTGGCGCCTGATGGAGGACCGTTGACCGAAGCGCACGGGTTGGCCGAGCTGACTGCCAGCGGCGCCGCGATCCACCTGATGGGAATCGGCGGTGCCGGGATGGCCGGGCTCGCTCTGTTGCTGGCCGCACGGGGTGCCGCCGTCAGCGGCTGCGACCATGAGCGCAACGAGACCACCGCTGATCTCGAGCGCCGAGGCATGATGGTCTACGAGGGGCACAGTCCGGATCATGCGGGCGGCCAGGCCGCTCTGGTCCACACGGCGGCGGTCCCGGCGGACCATCCCGAGTTGGACACGGCCCGTGCCCGGGGCACGCCGGTGTTGAAGCGGAGCGACGCGCTGGCCGGGCTCGTGAACACCGGCTCGCTGATCGCCATCGCCGGTACGCACGGCAAGACGACGACCAGTGCCCTGACCGCTATGGTGCTTGAGTCGGCGGGTGTCGATCCCACGGCGCTCGTCGGCGGCCGTGTGCCAGCGTGGGGCGGCAACGCCCGCATCGGCGGCACGACCTACGTGGTGGAGGCCGACGAGTACGACCGTTCGTTTTTGTCGCTGTGGCCGAAATTCGCGGTGATCACGTCCGTCGAGGCGGAGCACCTCGACACCTATGCGACGCTCGAAGAGATGGAAGCGGTGTTCGATGAGTTTGTGAGTCGCGTTCCCGATGATGGTCGCGTGATTGCCTGCGTCGATGACGCCGGGGCACGGCGCAGGCTAGCAGTGGCGGCTGACCGCGGCCTGGGTTACGGCATAGGCGATGACGCGATGCTGCGCGCCAGAGGGATCAGCTACGAGCCTGACCGCACCCGGTTCACCGCCAGCTGGAACGGCGGAACGTTGGGCGAATTCGAGCTCGCCCTGCGCGGGCCGCACAACCTTCGTAACGCGCTCGCCGTCCTCGCGGTCATGGTGGCGCTCGAGCTCGATCCGCTGGCCGCGGCGCCGGTGCTTGCCGACTTCAGCGGCGTTGACCGGCGCTTCCAGAATCTGGGTGTCGCGGCGGGTGTCACGGTGATCGACGACTATGCTCATCACCCGACCGAAGTGGCCGCCACGCTCGAAACCGCACGCCAGGCTTTCGCCGGTCGGCGGTTGGTCGTCGCGTTCCAGCCGCACCTCTACACGCGGACACGCGCGTTCGCACACGAGTTCGGCGAAACGCTGGCCGGCGCGGATCTGGTGTTCGTCACCGAGATCTATCCGGCCCGCGAGAAGCCGATCCCCGGTGTTTCCGCGGGGCTCGTGGTCGATGCGGCTCGCCGGTTCGCGGACGAAGATCGAGTGCGGTATGCGGAAGATCTCGAGGACCTGGTCGTGCAGTTGCGGGCCGCCCTGAAGGACGGTGACGTGTTCATGACGCTCGGTGCCGGTGACATCAGTAGTGTCGCCCACACGATGCTGGACGATCTCAGGCGGAGCCATGTGGATGCGTGATGTGCCGCTGGCGGACCTGACGCGCTGGAAGATCGGCGGCCCGGCGCCCGCCTACGCGAAGGCGGGTTCCGAGGAGGAGCTGCGTGGGCTTCTGGCGGAAGTCAGCGGTGAGCGCGTTCTCGTACTGGGCCACGGCGCGAACGTGCTGATCTCCGACGCCGGGCCGGGTGCACCAGTGCTGCAGCTTGAGGGTGAGTTTGTCGACCACGAGATCCTCGAGCGCACGATCCGCTTCGGAGCCGCTGTGCAGATCTCAGCGGTCGTGCAGGGGGCGCGCCGCACGGGCCGCTCCGGACTATGGATCCTCGAAGCGGTCCCGGGGACGATGGGCGGAGCGCTGCGCATGAACGCCGGGACCGCCGAGGAAGGGATCTGGGAGCGAACCCTGTGGGCGGAGGCGATGTGGCCAGACGGGAGCGCGAAGCGTGTGACGAGAGAAGACGTGAGTCCGCGGTACCGCGGGATCGATCTCGATCCACAGGCGGTCTTTCTGCGGGGTGAGCTCGATGCGCCGCCCGGCGATCCCGAGCGCATCGGGCAGGAGCACCTGAGCCGCAGGGAGGCGAAGCTGAGGGCGCAGGTCTACGATCTGCCGACATGCGGATCCACCTGGAAGAACCCCGAACCGCCGAAGCCTTCGGCCTGGCAGCTTGTCGATCGGGTCGGGATGCGTGGGGCGCGTCGCGGTGCCGCACAGATATCAGAGAAGCACGCGAACTTCATTGTGAATCTCGGCGGTGCCCGGGCCCAGGACGTGGTCGACCTGCTGGTCGAGACCCGTCGCCGCGTTCTCGAGGAAACGGGGGTCGCTCTCGAGCCTGAAATCCAGTTCTGGGGCTTCGCTGAAGAGGTGTTACGCGAGTTGGGGGCAGTGCGATGAAGGGGCGCAGCGCGCTACCGCGGGCAGCATACCTGGTCGGTCTTCTAGTGATGGCCGGCGCGATCGCCGGTTGGATATGGGGAGGTCGGTTGCTAGCACGGTTCGAGTACTTCGCTGTGCGCCGGGTCGAGGTGGTAGGGTCGCGCTGGCTGGCACCCGACTCGACCCTGCGACTGGCAGCGATCGGCTCGGATCGCTCGGTGTGGGATGACTTCTCCGATGTCGAGGGTCGGCTGCTCAGGCACCCGGTGATCGAGGAAGTCCGCGTTCACCGATCGGGTGTACATGCGCTGCGCATCGTCGTGCGCGAGGTCGAGCCGGTCGCCCTGGCGGGTACGCCCGAGCTCCGTGCAGTGCTCAGCGATGGAACTCTGTTGCCCATCGACCCGGCGGGGACTTCGCTCGACCTACCGCTCTTGACGATGGACGTCGCGCTGACGTCCGATTCGAAGAAACTACGTGTCGGACCGGCGCTTTACGCGCTCGAGATATTCGGCAAGCTGCAGGAAGTTGACCCGGGCCTGGCGGCGGTGGTCTCAGACTTCCACCTGCTGGACGGCCAGGGGCTGATGATGAGTCTGGTAGTGTCACAACCCGCGAGGCGCCTTGCCTTGCCCGCCGAGATCGATGAGTCGCTCGCCCGGCGAGTGCGAGCTACGCTCGCCGATCTGCGAGGGCGTGGGATCGCAGCGGCGCTGGTCTGATCGCAACACCTTATCTCATCGGTGCGCTCGATATCGGCTCGACCAAGACTTGTGCCGTGATAGGTGAGCTCATCCTCGAGGGTGACGGCCCGGCACAGGTCAAGGTACTCGGTGTCGGCCAGGTGAAGCCGAGCGGAATCCGCCGCGACGCCGTGAGCAATATCGAGGAGACGACGGACGAGATTCGCCAGGCGCTCAAGCAGGCCGAGTTGATGGCCGGGATGCAGCCGCGCGGTCTCTACGTCGGCATATCCGCCGAGTACGTGCAGACGAGTACCTCGAACGGTGTCGTCGCGATCGGTGGAGACGAGATCAGCGAGGACGATGTCGACCGAGTGCACGAGGTCGCCCGCGCGGTCGTCGTGCCGCCCGACAAGGAACTGCTGCACGTCATACCGCAGGACTACTCGGTGGACCATCGCGGCGGCATCCAGCAGCCCGCGGGGATGATCGGAACCCGGCTGGAGGCGGACGTATTCATGGTCCTCGGGTCGGGCGCTGCGGCCCGCAATCTCCGTAAGACCGTCGCCCGCGCCGGCTACGAGGTGGCCCAGCTGGTGCTCACCCCGCTGGCGGCAGGGCTCAGCGTTCTGACGGCCGAGGAGCGAGAGGTCGGCGCCGCCGTCGTGGCGATCGGTGGTCGCACGACCGAGATCGCGATCTTCCACGAGGGCAAGATCCGTCACGTCGCGATCGTGCCATGCGGCGGCGTGAGCTTCACGAACGACCTGGTGAAGGGACTCGGCATCCCGTACGCCGAGGCCGAACGGGTGAAGGAACGCCACGGCGTTGCGACGATTCAGCTGGTCGATCCGGAGCAGTCGATCGAGGTTCCCGGACCGGCTCCCGGAGCCCGCAAGCACATGCCGCGCGAGTTGCTGGCGCACATTATCGAACAGCGGATGGACGAAGTGCTTACGCTGGTACTGCACGAGATCGATCGGGCTGGCTACGCGCACCGGCTCGGCGGTGGCGTCGTTCTGACGGGTGGCGGCGCGAGCCTCGACGGCACGCTGGACGTGGCGCAGTCGATATTCTCGATGCCGGTGCGCTGCGGTGCGCCGGGTACCGGGCTAACGGGGCTGGCCGATTCGGTGCGTCGGCCGAAGTTCGCCACAGCGGCCGGACTGATGCTGTTCGGGGTCGGCCGCATCCGAGAAGACCTCAGCAACGGCAGGAGCCACACGCTGCGGGCTCTGTCGAAGGTTGGAGGATGGCTCAAGGAGTTCTTCTAGTCGGGAGTTTGGAATCCATGACTACTAGAGCAATAGAGCAAGTGACTAGCGACTTAGGAATCGAACCGCTGAACTCTTAAGTCGAATAGTCTATTACTCTCTTAGTCTCTTATTCATGGACTCTCAGTTCACACCAAACCGCTGCATGAAGTGACAACGAGGAACGCATCAATGGGGGAGGGGACGAGGATGATTCGATTCGAGCTAGCAGAGAGCGGTGGGCGCTCGCCGTCGACCGAATGATCGAGGAGGACCTGCCCGGCGTCGAGTTCATCGCCGTGAACACCGACGCGCAGGCGCTTGGCAATACGCGCGCCGCGGTGAAGGTCCAGATCGGCAAGAAGCTGACGCGCGGCCTCGGGGCGGGAGCGCGACCCGAGATCGGTCGTCAGGCCATCGATGAGAACAAGGACGACGTCGTCCAGGTGCTGCGTGGGTCGGACCTTGTGTTCGTGACCGCCGGGCTCGGTGGCGGTACCGGTACCGGCGCTGCGCCGATCGTCGGCCAGCTTGCCCGTGAGCTCGGTGCGCTAAGTATAGCCATCGTGACCAAGCCGTTCGAGTTCGAGGGCAAGAAACGGATGCACCAAGCGGATATCGGGCTGGCCGAGATTCGCAAGGCCGTCGACACGGTCATCGTCGTACCGAACCAGCGACTGCTGGCAGTCGTCGGAAAGGGCACGAGCTTCCGCGAGGCGCTGAAGAGGGCCGACGAGGTGCTTCTGCAGGCGACGCGCGGCATCTCCGACCTGATCAGCGTCACGGGCGACGTGAACGTGGATTTCGCCGACGTGCGCACGGTCATGGCCAACCGTGGACCGGCTCTGATGGGCACGGGTCGGGCCCAGGGCGACAACCGCGCCCAGGAAGCGGCGCAGGAGGCGATCTCGTCGCCGCTGCTCGACGATATCTCGATCCATGGCGCGAAGGCCGTGCTGCTCAATATTACGGGCAGCAACGACCTCACCATTGACGAGGTGCACACCATCAGCACTATCATCGGCGAGGCGTGCGGTGACGAGGCCGAGATCATCTTCGGTACCGTCCATGATCCTACGCTCGAGAACGAGATCCGGGTAACCGTCATCGCCACCGGGTTCGAGGCGGCCGAGAGGGAGGCAGCGCCCCGGGCCGTCCGGCCGAACTTTGGGGCCCGTAGGGTGGTAAAAAAGGAGGTGCGCCTGCCGGCGGCCGAGCGCAGCGTAGCGCCGCTCGAGTTCGCCGACCCGCGGGAGCTAGAGATCCCAACGTTTATCAGGCGCCAGATGGACTGAGATGAGGAGCAGTGCCGAGTGAATCTTAACCGGACCGCGCCCGAGGCGTCATCCCCTCCCCGTTCGAGGAATGGGTAGAGGCCTGCTGATCTTTGCGTTTCTGGTCACGGGTGGCCTGACGCTCATTCTGGGGCGCCCTGCCAGCTCGCAGCGGCGGCTTCCCGAGTTGGAGCCCATTGTGGTCTCCGCCGATGAAGCCGAGTCGCTGGTTAGGGCGGACACGCTTCGGCGCGGCGAGGTTTTGGCTCAGGTCTTGGCACGGCACTCCCTGGACCCCGCCGATGCCGCGGAGATCGTCGAGGAGCTGAGCAGGTACGCGAACCCGCGGCGGCTCAGAGCGGGTCTGGCGGTCCACTCCCAATGGACTGCCTGGGATAGCCTGATCGACCTCACAGTCCAGGTGGATCCCGACCACGAGGTGTACTTCGTCCGCGACGCGTTGGGCTGGGCGGCCGAATTTGGCGAGCTCGCCGTCCGCGTCGACACCATGATAATCACGGGCACGATCGCGAGCAGCCTCTACAATTCGGTGATGGAGTTGCCCATGCCGTCGGTCGGTGCGCAGGAGCGTATCGAGCGGGTTATGTGGGGGATCTATCGTCCGTTCCAGTGGGCGATCGACTTCGGAATCGACCTGCGAAGGGGTGACACTTATCGTGCCGTCTACGAACGACACCTGCGTCGCGATGGGTCGGTAAGACATGCCCGCGTTTTGGCCGCTGAATTCACAAATAGAGGAAGGACCCACCAGGCGTTCTGGTTCGACTCGCGCCGTGAGTACTTCGACGAGAGCGGCGGTTCGATGAAGATGGTCTTCCTCAAGGCGCCCGTAGACTTCCGGCGGATATCCTCTCGTTTCGCCCGGCGGCGCTACCACCCGACGTGTCTACACGACCGCCGATGGTACGGTGACCCGGGCCGGCTGGTGGGGCGGCTACGGCCGCATCGTCGAGATCCGGCACGTAAACGGACACAGTACCCGCTACGCCCACCTGAGCTTCATCGCCAGGGGGATAACCAGGGGCACGCGCGTCAGCCAGGGCCAGCTGATCGGCCACGTCGGACAGACGGGGCTGGCCAGCGGCC
>JBDHHM010000018.1:0-14807 GCA_039589355.1 Gemmatimonadota bacterium
TGGACCGCGCGAGCGATCGTCGCGACCATCGCGCCCTGCACGGCCTGGCCGGTTCGCTGCTGATGAACATGGTGAAGGGCGTGACCGAAGGGTTCGAGAAGAAACTGGAGATCGTAGGCGTGGGGTACCGGGCCGAAGCGGCTGGGAAGTCGCTGCGCTTCCTTCTCGGCTACTCCCACCCGATCACCTACGATCCGCCCGTCGGAGTGACCCTCGGCGTCGAATCGCCGACGATGGTGACGGTCTCGGGTGTGGATAAGGAGAAAGTCGGCCAGGCGGCGGCGGAGATCCGCGGCTTCCGGCCCCCGGAGCCTTATAAGGGCAAAGGGATCAGGTATCACGGAGAACAGGTCCGTCGCAAGGCGGGCAAGACGGCCATCTGATGTCGATTACGAAACTGAAGCGCAAGCGAGTGCGCGGGAAGGCGGATCGGCGGGCACGGGCTCGCGAGCGCCGTCACTATCGCATCCTGAAGAAAGTGCGTGGCACCGCCGAACGCCCCAGGCTGGCCGTTCGGCGCACGCTGCGTCACATCGAGGCAGCACAACTGATCGACGACGATCTTGGCATCTGCATCATGGGTGTCTCGACCCGATCGAAGGAGGTGCAGTCGAAGATCGAAGACGATCAGCGCAAAGCGGCCCAGAGCCACATCGCCGGCCAGTTGATGGCCGAGCGTGCCAAGGCGAAGGGCATCGAGCGGGTCGTCTTCGACCGGGGAGGCTACCCATATCACGGGCGCGTTCAGGCGTTTGCCGAGGGCGCGCGCGAGGGAGGTCTTAAGATCTAGTGGCCACTCAGCGTGAAGGCCGCGGCGGCCGTGACAAGCGTGACAAGCGTGACAAGCGACCGCGGGAGCGGGAGAGCGAGCTTGTCGAGAACGTCATATACATGGCCGCAGGCGACCAACAGGGTAAAGTCGGCACCGCTCTCGGCAAAGCGAACCAGGTCGCCGAGGCGATCCGCAAGGGCTTCGAGCAGGCGCGACGCAACATGGTCCAGGTGCCTATCGTGCGGCACGGAACGATCCCGCACGAGATCATCGGGCATCACGGCTCCGGCAGGGTGCTGCTGCGGCCGGCGGGCCCGGGCACCGGTGTGATTGCCGGCGGCCCCGTGCGGGCCGTCCTCGAGTGCGCCGGCGTCCAGGATATCCTGACCAAGAGTCTGGGCTCATCAAACAACCCGATCAACCTGGTGCGCGCGACCATGGACGGCCTGACAAGTCTCGTGACGGTCGAGCAGGCGGCGTGGGAGCGCGGAATCACCGTCGAAGAAGTGCGTGGAGGACGTCGTGAGTAAGCTGAGGGTCCGTCAGGTGAAGAGCGGGCTCGGAGCACCGGGCAAGATCCGCCGCACGCTGGAGGCCCTGGGCCTCAAGCACCAGCGTTCGGTGATCAAGCCCGACAACCCGGCGGTCCGCGGCATGCTGTTCAAGGTCAAGCACCTGGTCGAAGTCGTGCCCGAGTCGGACGAAGCTGAGAAGGGATCCTGAGATAGATGACGCACCTAGAATCGATTAAGCCTCCCAAAGGGATCAAGCGAACGTCGAAACGCCTCGGCCGCGGCACCGGCTCGGGCGTTGGCAAGACCGCTGGCCGCGGCCACAAGGGCCACAAGTCACGCTCGGGTGGCCGGACCAAGCCGTGGTTCGAGGGCGGCCAGATGCCCCTGCAGCGCAGACTTCCCAAGCGGGGCTTCCGCCCCTACAGGCGGGTCGAGTACCAGGTGGTCAACGTCGGCCACCTCGAGCGCGTTCAGGGAGACGAGGCCGGTCCCGAGACGATGAAGGCCGCAGGGTTGATCAGGTCGCTTAGGCGACCCGTCAAGGTCCTCGGCTACGGTGAGATCGGCCGGGCGATCAGGGTCACCGCTCACGCCTTCAGCACGTCCGCTCGGGAAAAGATCGAGAAAGCCGGCGGAGAGGTAAACGAGGCCGAGTAATGACCAACCCCGTCCAGAATCTCCTCCGCGCCCCGGAACTCAAGCAGAAGATCCTCTTCACGTTGCTCTGCTTGGCGGTCTATCGCCTCGGCGCCCACATCACGGTGCCCGGCGTGGACGTGATCGCGCTCAGAGATCTGGCCAGCCAGCTGCAGGGAACGCTCTTCGGACTCTACGACATGTTCGTCGGCGGAGGCCTCCAGCGCGCGACGATCTTCGCGCTGGGGATCATGCCCTACATCTCCGCCAGCATCATGTTCCAGCTCCTCGCCGCGGTCTTCCCGACCATCGAGAAGCTGCAGAAGGAGGGTGAGGAGGGTCGCAAAAAACTGAATCAGTGGACGCGCTACACAACCGTCTTGCTGTGTGTCCTGCAGGGCTACGCTTACGCGATCTTCCTCGAGAGCCAGCCGGGCACCCAGAGTCCCATCGTCCCCGCCGCCGGCATGCTTTTCCGCTTCACCACGGTGCTGACGCTCGTCGCTGGCGGCGTCTTCATTATGTGGCTGGGTGAGCAGATCACCGAGCGCGGTATCGGCAACGGCATGTCGTTGCTGATCTTCTTCGGAATCGTCGAGGGATTCCCCAACGCCGTCGCGCGAACGCTCGAAGCGCTCTCAGTGGGTACGATCAGCGCCTTCAAGCTGGCGGCCCTGCTCGTCGTGATGATCGGCGTGATCGCAGGGACGGTGGCCGTCACGATGGCCGCGCGGAAAATCCCCGTCCAAATACCTAAGAAGGTCGTTGGGCGCGGACGCATCCGCGAAGGTCAAAAGTCTTTCATACCTTTGCGCATCAACTCGGCTGGCGTGATGCCGATCATCTTTGCTCAGTCGATCATTGTCGTTCCCGGCACGGTCGCCTCATTCTCGAACGTGCCGTTCATGGCGGCGATATCGGAGCTCTTCCAGCCGGGCAATACGCTGTACTATATCAGCTACTCACTGCTCATTGTCTTCTTCACCTACTTCTACACCGCGATCATCTTCAACCCGGTCGACCTTGCTGAGAACTTGAACAAGCAGGGCGCTTTCATACCAGGTGTGAAGCCGGGAGCGAGAACGGCGGAGTACATCGACTATGTGCTCTCCCGTATCACCCTACCGGGCTCTCTGTTCCTGGCGGCGATCGCGCTTATACCGTTCCTGATCTTCGCCTGGTTTGACATACAGCTCTTCTTCTTCGGCGGTACTGCGCTGCTGATCGTCGTCGGCGTGGCACTCGACACCGTCCAGCAGATGCAGCAACATCTGCTGCTGCGCCACTACGAGGGCTTTATGAAGAAGGGTCGTGTGAAGTATCGGGGTAGGCAGAGGTATATGTGATGAGCGATGGACCGGCCGACGCAGCGAGTGGTGGAACATGAACCTTGTACTCCTAGGTCCTCCGGGCTCCGGCAAGGGGACACAAGGAGATCGATTGGCTGCCCGGCGCGGGGTGCCGAAGTACTCGACGGGCGACATGCTCCGCGACGCAGTGCGCCGGTGTACACCGCTGGGCAGTGATGCCAAGCGCTACATGGATGCCGGCGAGCTCGTGCCCGACGAAGTCGTGCTGGGGCTCGTGCGTGAAGCGTTGACTGCGCCGGAGGCGACCAAAGGATTCATCCTCGACGGCTTCCCGCGCACGGTCGCCCAGGCAGAGGGGCTCCAGGGGCTGCTCGAGGAGCGGGGTGTCGGACTGGACGCGGTCGTCTACTTCGACGTCCCGGAAGAGGAGTTGATTCGCCGTCTTGCCGGTCGTCGCGTGTGCCCGAGCTGCGGGGCCGTCTTCAACGTCCATTCGGATCCGCCAGCTGTCGCTGGGACCTGCGACAACTGCGAGAACGAGCTCGAGACGCGGGAGGACGATCGGGAGGAAACGGTGCGCGTCCGGTTGCGTGTGTACCACGAGCACACCGAGCCGCTACTGCGTTGGTACGGAGAGAGTTCCGCTTTGTGTGAGGTGGCCGCAGTCGGGTCGGTGGACGAGGTGTACGACGAGCTGGTCAGAGTGGTGTAGGCAGCTAGTGATCACGCTCAAGACGGACGAAGAAATCGAGCTCATCTCGCGTGCCTGCGAGATCGTCGCCGACGTGCTCGACCAAATCGGCGACATGGTTCGCCCCGGTGTAACCACCGCTGAGCTCGATAGCTGGGCGGAAGAGCGGATCTGCAGCTACGAAGGAGCGACGCCGGCGTTCAAGGGCCTCTATGGGTTCCCGGCGACGCTTTGCACCAGCATGAACCAGGAGGTCGTCCACGGGATCCCGTCGCCCTCGCGCGTGCTGCAGCAGGGCGATGTCGTGAGTATCGACGTGGGCGTTTGCCACGAGGGATACTTCGGCGACGGCGCGCTGACGCTGTCTGTTGGCGAGATCAGCGACGACGTCCGCCGCCTCCTCGAAGTGACGCAGCTTGCCTTGAGGCGTGGCGTCGAAGCGGCGCAGCCCGGCTCGCGGATCGGGGACATCAGCTCCGCTATCGAGGAGGTTGGACGCGACGCCGGTTACGGCGTGCCCAGGGAGCTGACGGGCCATGGGATCGGCAACCGGCCCCACGAGGATCCGCAGGTGCCCAATTACGGGCGCTCCGGCGAGGGCCTGCGGTTGCAGCCGGGACTCGTCCTCGCCATCGAGCCGATGTTCAACATGGGCGGCCGTGAGATCCGCACCCTGGCCGATGAGTGGACGGTAGTCACTGCGGACGACACGGTCTCGGCCCACTTCGAGCATACGGTCGCCATTACGCAGGACGGGCCACGCGTGTTGACCGTGGTCCCGTCAAAGGCGGGCTGAGGAAAGGCGCAGCGGGTGGCCAAGGAAGAGTCGATCCAGATGACCGGCACGGTGGTCGAAGCTCTGCCCAACGCGATGTTCCGCGTCGAGCTGGAGAACGGTCACGAGATCACGGCGCACATCTCGGGGAAGATCCGGATGCACTACATCCGCATTCTACCGGGTGACAAGGTGCAGGTAGAGCTGTCGCCGTACGATTTGACGCGGGGCCGGATCACGTACCGCTACAAGTGAGGGAACAGGTGTTTACCGGCGGCCACATCACCCGATTTCGCCCGCCGGCATTGATCTTCGGGGCAGGCAGGATATCTTTCTAGGTTGCTCCAGAACTGAGAACAGGGTGCGGAAGTGAAAGTAAGATCGAGCGTTAAGCGTATCTGTGAGCATTGCCAGATCATCCGGCGGCGAGGTGTCGTCCGGGTCATCTGCAAGCGCAACCCCAAGCACAAGCAGCGGCAGGGCTAGGGAATATGGTACGAATAGCAGGCGTTGACTTGCCGAATAACAAGCGGGTCGAGGTTGCACTGACCTATATCCATGGGATCGGGGCCTCGAGCTCGAGGCGCATACTCTCGGAGACCGGCGTGAGCCCGGACATCCGGATGCACGAGCTTTCGGACGAGGACCTGAACAAGGTGCGGCGGGCGATCGAGAGCGATTACAAGGTCGAGGGTACTTTGCGCACTGAGGTCTCGATGAACATCAAGCGTCTGATGGACATCGGGAGCTACCGGGGAGTGCGGCACCGTAAGGGGCTGCCGGTGCGTGGGCAGCGTACGCATACGAACGCGCGGACGCGGAAGGGTCCGCGTCGCACGGTCGCAGGGAAGAAGAAGACGCCGCGCAAGTAGCGGTCCGCGGGAACCAGCTCGAGCAAGGGGAGCAGATGCCTCCAAAGAAGCGTGCAGCGGGACCAAAGAAGAAAAAGGAAGTCGGCGTAGAGGGGATCGTCTATATCAAGGCGACCTTCAACAATACGATCGTGACGATCACCGACATGGAAGGCAACACGGTGGTCTGGGGAAGCCCCGGCAAGTCGGGATTCAAGGGCTCGAAGAAGTCCACCCCGTTTGCCGCGACGGTTGCGGCGGAGCATGCGGCGCGTGAGGCGCTCGGCCTCGGCATGAAACGCGTGCACGTTCGCGTCCAGGGCCCCGGCTCGGGCCGCGAGTCGGCGATCCAAGCTCTGCAGGCGTCGGGCCTGCAAATCCGCTCCATCAGGGATGTTACGCCGATTCCCCATAACGGCTGCCGGCCGCCCAAGAAGCGGCGCGTCTAAGCCGTTCACCGTGTAAACACAGCGCAGGCGACAGAGGTAAATGGCAAGACATACAGGATCGGTTTGCAGGCTCTGCCGACGTGAGGGGCAGAAGCTCTTTCTGAAGGGGAAGAGGTGCAACACGGAGAAATGTGCGCTGGAGCGCCGCGCCTATCCGCCGGGTCAGCACGGAGCGGCGCGGGCCAGGCGGCGCCGCCAGTCGGACTACGCCGTTCAGCTGCGTGAGAAGCAGAAGGTCCGTCGAATCTACGGTCTTCAGGAGGCGCAGTTCCGGAGCCTGTTCAAGCAGGCCGGGCTGGCGCGGGGGATAACGGGCGACAACCTGATCGTCGCGCTCGAGACGCGCCTCGACAACGTCGTCTACCGGCTCGGCTTCGCGTCTTCGCGCAAGGCGGCGCGGCAACTCGTTCGACACCGCCACATCCTGGTGGACGGCAAGCTCGTGACGATCCCGAGCTACGAGGTAAAACCCGGGCGCGAGATCTCGGTCAAGCCGGCGAGCCGGGAGATGCCGCTGGTCATGGAGGCGGCGGAGACAAGGGGCGGCGACGGGCTGCTCGGCTGGCTCTCGGTAGACCACAAGAAGCTGACCGGCCAGATGTTGGAGACGCCGACGCGCGCCGACATACCGCTGGCGGTTCAGGAACAGTTGATAGTCGAGCTGTACTCGAAATAGTTGGCTCGAGGGTTCAGAGGGAGGCCTTCACAGTGCTGATTGACCTAAGCGGTTGGGTTCTACCCGAACGGGTCGAGGTTACCGAGACGTCCGATGACGGGCGGCGCGCAGAGTTCCTGATTCAGCCGCTCGAGCGCGGTTACGGGCAAACGCTCGGTAACGCGACGCGGCGGATCATGCTCTCGTCCCTGCCCGGCTGGGCTATCTGGGCGTTCCGGGCCAGCGGAGTGCTGCACGAGCACCAGACGATCGCCGGCGTGGTCGAGGATGTTCACGAGATCATCCAGTGCTTCAAGGGCCTGGTCTTCCGCGTCGTCGGCGGTGAAGACGAGGCGAAGCTGGAATTGGTCGTTCGGGAGCCGGGCGTCATCACCGCACGGCATATCACCCCGAACCCGAAAGTCGACATCATTAACCGCGACCACCATCTGTTCACGCTGCAGGAGGAGTTGTCGGAAGATAAGCCGCTGCGGCTGGAGCTGTGGATCAACCACGGGCGCGGCTTTGTGCTCGCTGACCAGCATCAGAGGCAGAAGGAAGATCCCGTCGACCTCATCTTGATCGACTCGATCTACAGCCCGGTGTTGAGGGCGAACTTCAACGTCGACGAGACCCGCGTCGGCCAGCGGACCGACTTCGACCGGCTGACGCTAACGGTCGAGACGGACGGCTCTATGCGGCCCGAGGAGGCCGTCGCCTACGCGGCGGAGCTGATGGCGAAGCACTTGGAGTACCTGCGTCGCTTCGGAGCGGGGAACGGGGAGACCGTGGCGCCGGAGCTTCAGCTGGTTCCGATGAGCGAGAAGACGCGGGACCTCGTAGGCCGGCCGCTCGAGGAGTTCGATATCTCGGTGCGCTCGCGTCACACGCTCGAGAAGGGCAATATCCGGACGCTGGGCGACATCGCGCGGCGATCGGAGGACGAGATCCTTCAGATCGAGAACTTCGGCCGCAAGTCGCTTCAGGAGGTCGAGGACCTCCTACGCATGCACGGCCTCCACTTCGGCATGCAGTTCCAGGAAGGCGAGGACGGCGAGCTCTATGTTGTGAGCGAGAGCGTCGACGGCGATAATTAGTAACTATACGAACAGGGATCCAGGTAGTGAGGCATAGAAGGAAGGGGCGGCACCTAAGTCGGACGGCAAGCCACAAGAAGGCGATGCTGTCAAACATGGCGACGAGCCTGGTCCGCCACGAGCGCATCAAGACTACTACGGCCAAGGCGAAGGAGTTGCGCCCCTTCGCCGAGCGGTTGATCACACTGGCCCGACGTGGCGACCTGCATGCGCGCCGGCAAGCTGCGCGTACCATACACGACAAGGAAGCCCTGCAGAAACTGTTCGATACACTGGGCCCACGGTTCGCCGACCGGAACGGCGGCTACTTGCGGATCCTGAAGCTGGGTCGGCGCAAGGGCGATGGGTCTCAGGTCGCGCTCGTGCAGCTTGTGGAATAGTGACACGCTTCGTGTGAGGATGATCACATGGCGAACGCGCTCGGGAAGTTGAAAACCGCCACCGGGCCGTGGTTGGCGGCAGCTGTCATCGTAGTTGCGGGGTTCATGTATTGGCTGTACGCGGCGTCCGGCAGGGTCGATGCGGGTGATATCGTCGCCGACACGGTGGTCGAGCTGACCGCAGTCCCCGACACGGCCTTCGTGAGCAACCCTGAGCTGTTCTCGCGTCAGCGCATCATGCTCGCGCCGGTCACCGTCGCCGAGCGATTGGGTCGGGCCACCTTGACGGTGGATCTGCCCGGCTTGGCGGGCTATCCGTTGATTCTCGACCGGCCGGTGCTCGACGCAGAGATCACGGTGGAGCCCGGCTTCGATCTCGTAATCGCGGGTTCGGTTTACGCATTGACCGATTCGCTGCTCGATGTCTACGTGCAGCGCGGGTTCTTCGAGCCCGAGTACCGCGGGCAACTGGAGAGCCATGTGACGTTCTTTCTGGTCGACTCGCTCGACTACTACGCGGAAGCAACAGAGGACACAACGACGACCGGCTAGTCCGGCTCCTGACCGGGCCGGGCCGATAGGTCGGTTTCAAGAAGTATGAGGAGATTGTAATGGCACGGGTCTGCTACTCGTGTGGAAAGATCCCTTCGGTGGGTAACAACGTCAGCCACGCGAACAACCGGACGCGGCGCCGCTGGTTGCCGAACCTGCAGCGTGTACGCGTCATCGAGGACGGTGCGGTAAAGCGGGTTCGCGTGTGCAGTCGGTGCATCAAGGCCGGGAAGATCCAGAAGGCGCCTTGAAGAGCGACTTCTGAGGCGCTCCGGCCGGCTGCTAGTCTGCTACGGGAGGTTTCCTCCAACTCGAACGGCCGCTGCTGACCCGCGCTTTCGGCGGGGCGCAGCGGCCGCTGCTATGTGGTGCGGCCCGGGTTATGGCCGCCTATTCCTCTCTGCGCTGCGGTGGGGCCGGAGCCGCCGGGCCCGGCCGCGGGTGCGACGGCGTGACCGCGAGGGCCCGGGCACTAGACGTCGACGTGTGTGATGTTCGTGCGCGTCTTCGCCGGGACGAACCCAGGAGGAGCCTCGAGCGGCAGGACCTGGACGTTTGCGTAGACCTCCTCCTTGCCCATCTCGGTATCGACCAGGTGGGCCGGGAACTCCTCCTCGAAAGCCAGCTCGACCTCTTCCTTGGACGGGACGAAGTAGTGCCGGATGAAGCGGGCGTCGGTCTCGCCAAAGCCCACGGAGTCGGGGACGGGGGACAACACGTCGTCCTTCACCGGATCCGCCTCCATGAACTCGATCTGGAACAGCCATTTGTGGTTCACCTCGTTGGACTCGAAGCGCAACTTCGCGTCCAGCTTGAACACCACGAAACCGCCCTTGATCTCGTGGTCGAGGTTCGCGGTCACAAAACTAGCCATCGCGGAGTACTCCTTTCTCGCTTGTCGCGAGCACCTGTGTCCACCCCACAGCGCAGTTAGGTTCGATCTGAGAAAGGCAATATGCGTCGGTTGGCAAGGACCGGCAACGCCGCCGGCCCCGCGGCCCCTCGGGGGGCGGCGACCGGTCGTCGAGCACGCTGATCCCGGCTACTGCCGGGCGGCTATCTGCCCGTCAGGCCTGAGTTTGCGGCCCTCGTCGGTTGCTGCGCCATGCCCGCGGACACATATTGAGCGCCGACGCCGGGGAGTGCAACGCCCCGGGGTGGTTCGAGG
Organism: Gemmatimonadota bacterium; assembly: GCA_039589355.1. Classification (GTDB taxonomy): domain Bacteria; phylum Gemmatimonadota; class Gemmatimonadetes; order Palauibacterales; family KS3-K002. The sequence goes on from JBDHHM010000018.1 coordinate 9,852, forward strand.
CCCCGGGGGACACGCTGCGAGCGAACGCCAGGAGCGGACTTGTCGAGAGGTCGACCGGACTCAGGGGCCCAACCGTTGCGGGGCCGCCGCATTGCCGTGACGCGCCCGGCCGCACAGGCTGAGGGGTTGCTGGTCGGCCTGCGCCGGCTGGGCGCCCAGCCCGTGCACTGCCCGACCATCCGGATATCGGATCCTGCGGAGCCGGCGCCGTTCCGGGAGGCGGTCCGGCAGCTGGACTCCTACGATTGGGTCGTCTTTACGAGTGCGAACGGTGTGGCGCGATTCTGGCACGAGCTGGAAGCCTGCGGCCCGCTGAGGCTGCCCGACGGGATGCACGTGGCGGCCATCGGTCCCGCCACCGCGGCGGCGCTCGAGCAGCGGGGCGTGCGGCCCGAGGTCGTGCCGGAGGAGTACGTGGCCGAGGCCGTGGCCGATGCCTTGACCGGCCTGAAGGCGATCGCAGGGCGCCGTGTCCTGTTGCCTCGCGCCGCCGGCGCCCGCCAGGTTTTGCCGGAACGGCTGCGCGCGGCGGGTGCGGAGGTCGACGAGGTGATCGCCTATGAGTCGCAGCCCGACCCCGACGGAATCGCCACGCTCCAGGATGGCCTGGAGCGCGGCGCGATCGACATGATCACGTTCACAGCGGCCTCCACGGTTCGCCACTTCGTCGAGGTCGCCGGCGCCGATCTGAGCGGGGCGCGTGTCGCGGCCATCGGGCCGATCACTGCCGATGCGGCTCGGACCGCCGGCCTGCCTGTGGACGTCGTGGCCCGGGAGTACACGGTGGAGGGGCTGTTGCAGGCGATCGTCGAGTACTACGCCAACCTGGAGGAAGCCGACTGATGGCAATGTTCCCCGCTTACCGGGCGCGGCGACTCCGACGAACAGAGCGCCTGCGGGCGATGGTCCGCGAGACGTCGCTCGAGCCAGCAGACCTCATCGCGCCGCTCTTCGTCACTTTCAAGGAAGGGCGTCATCCGGTGGGCTCGATGCCGGGCGTCGAGCAGACCTCGGTCGATGCGACGGCCGAAGAGGCTGCTCGCCTCGAATCGGTCGGTGTGGGCGCCGTCCTCCTGTTCGGCATCCCGGCGTCGAAAGACGCGCGCGGGAGCAGCGCATATGCCGCCGACGGCGAGGTGCAGCGTGCGGTCCGCGCCATCAAGGAGCGGGCCAAGGACCTCGTCGTCATCACCGACGTCTGCCTCTGCGAGTACACGGATCACGGGCATTGCGGGCTGCTGACGCCGGAAGGCGAGGTGCACAACGATTCGACGCTCGAGCTCCTCGCCCGCATGGCCGTCTCTCATGCCGAGGCCGGCGCCGACATCCTTGCGCCCAGTGACATGATGGACGGTCGGGTCGCCGCGATCCGCCAGGCGCTGGACGCGAAAGGCTTTACCCACACTCCGATAATGTCGTACGCCGTTAAGTACGCCTCCGCTTTCTACGGCCCGTTTCGCGAGGCCGCAGAATCGGCTCCGCAGTTCGGCGACCGGAGAGGCTACCAGATGGACCCGGGGAACGTGGACGAAGGGCTGCGCGAGGCGCGCCTGGACATCGAAGAGGGCGCAGACATCATAATGGTGAAGCCCGCCCTCCCGTACCTGGATGTTATCTATAGAGTGAAGCAGGAAACCGGGTACCCATTGGCCGCCTATCACGTATCCGGCGAGTACAGCATGATCAAGGCGGCGGCTGAGCGCGGCTGGATCGATGAGGCGCGCGTCATGGTCGAGGCGGTCCAATCGATACGGCGGGCCGGGGCCGACCTGGTTATAACTTATTACGCCGGAGAGCTGGCGAAACAACTGGGAGGATAGCATTGGCTGGTGTGGCTGAGTCATTGATAAAGAAGATCGAGACCCGGGAGGCCAGCATCGGCGTGGTCGGCCTGGGCTACGTGGGCCTTCCACTGGCTGTGGAGTTCGCCGGGGCCGGCTTCACCGTCCTCGGGTTCGAAGTCTCAGCGGAGAAGGTGAAGCGCCTTATGGCCGGGCGCTCGTATGTGGGCGACGTCCCCGACGAGCAGCTGGCGGCGTCGGTGAAAGCGGGCCGCTTAACGGCGACGCTGGACTACGGCCGGCTGAACGAGGTCGATGCGATTTGCATCTGCGTGCCGACCCCGCTGGGCAAGACGGGCGACCCCGATGTTTCCTACATCATGTCGGTAACCGAGTCGATCGGGCGGAGCATCCGCGAGGGTCAGCTCATCGTGCTCGAGTCGACGACGTATCCCGGTACCACGCGCGAGCTACTGCTCCCAGCCCTGTCCGGCGGCGGGCGCCTCACCGTGGGCGTCGACTTCTTCCTGGCCTTCAGCCCCGAGCGCGTGGATCCCGGAAACCCGGTATGGAAGATTGGCAATACGCCGAAAGTCGTCGGGGGCATCACTCGGGCATGCGCCGAGGTCACTCGAGCTCTGTATTCGACCATCATCGAGGAGGTAGTCGTCGTTCCGAGTACCGAGGCGGCCGAGCTGACCAAGCTGCTCGAGAACACCTTCCGATCGGTTAACATCGCACTGGCCAACGAGATGCAGGTGGTGTGCGACAAGCTGGGAGTCGACGTCTGGGAGGTGATTGCTGCGGCCGAGACCAAGCCCTTCGGGTTCATGAAGTTCACACCCGGGCCCGGGTTGGGCGGCCACTGCATACCGGTCGACCCCCATTACCTCTCGTGGAAGATGAAGACGCTGGACTACAAGACGCGGCTGATCGAGTTGGCCAGCGAGATCAACTCGGAGATGCCACGCTACGTGACGGAGAAGACCGCGGATCTCTTGAACCGGGACAGCAAGCCGGTTAAGGGCTCCGCGGTCCTCGTCATCGGCGCCGCCTACAAGCGCGATACCGATGACACCCGCGAGTCGCCGGCACTCGATGTCATCCAACTGCTCGCCGAGAAGGGAGCGCAGGTGAAGTACCACGACCCGCTGGTGCCCTCGCTTCGTCACGAGGGGCAAGACCTGGAGTCGGTGCCGCTCGACGAGCGTCTGGTCGCCGACTCCGATGTCATCGTGATAGTCACCGATCACACCGGTGTCGACTACGATCTGATCCGTCGGTCGGGGCGGCCCGTTCTGGATACCCGTAACGTGCTGGGCCGGGCGGTTGCAGAAACGACCACGCCCGTCACGGCCGGCGACTGAGGAACAAATGGCGAAGCGCGCGCTGATTACAGGTATCACCGGCCAGGATGGTTCCTATCTGGCCGAGCTGCTGCTCGATAAGGGCTACGAAGTGTTCGGCCTCGTCCGACGCTCGTCCACAGTGAGCCTGGAACGGGTCGAGCACATCGAGGACCGGATCACCATCCTCTCGGGCGACCTGCTCGATCTGAACTCTCTTCTTACGGCCTTCGAAGAGGTACAGCCGGATGAGGTGTACAACCTGGCAGCCCAGTCGTTTGTTCCAGCGTCGTGGACCCAGCCGGTGCTGACCGGTGAAGCGACTGGCTTGGGGGTGATGCGGGTGTTGGAGGCGCTGAGACACGTGAGCCCAAGAGCCCGCTTCTATCAGGCGTCCAGCTCCGAGATGTTCGGCATAGCCCAACCCCCACAATCCGAAACGACGCCGTTCTACCCGCGGTCGCCCTACGGGGTTGCGAAGGTGTATGGCCACTGGATCACGGTGAACTACCGCGAGAGCTACGGCCTCTTCGCTGTCAGCGGGATTCTGTTCAACCACGAGTCGCCGCGTCGCGGTCTCGAGTTTGTCACCCGCAAGGTGACGAACGCCGCGTCGCGGATTAAGCTGGGACTTGCCCACGAGTTGCGCCTTGGCAATCTCGATGCACGACGCGATTGGGGATTCGCAGGCGATTCTGTTCGGGCAATGTGGCTAATGCTGCAGCAGGACAAGCCTCGAGATTACGTGGTCGGAACGGGAATCCAACACAATGTCCATGATCTCGTGGAGCTGGCGTTTGGGCAGGTTGGCCTCGATTGGCGTGATCACGTCGTCCAAGATGATCGGCTACTGCGACCTGCGGATGTGGAGAATCTCGTGGCCGATCCCTCCAAGGCCAAGAGCGATCTGGGCTGGGAGCCCGAGGTCGATTTCGAAGGCCTGATCCGCATGATGGTCGAGGCCGATCTCGAGCGCCTGCGCGCCCAGCCGGGAGAGCAGGGGTCCTCGTGACGCTGAACCTCGTCACCGGTGCGGACGGATTCGTCGGGCAGCACCTGGTGGCGGAGTTGCTGGGCAGAGGCGAGGAGGTGATCGGCGCCGTTCAGGGGGGCGAGCCGAAGCTCACGACTCTTTCTACGGCCGAGTCGGCCCGCGTACGCTGGGTGACGCTGGAGCTGGAACAAGAGGAGTCCGTACGCAGCGTCGCCCGTCGTTGCGAGGCGGACCGCATCTTCCACCTCGCCGGTCTTTCGTCTCCCGCCGATTCGCTCGCCGACCCGGTTTCACCCATGCAGGTCAACGCCATAGGCTCGCTCTACCTGCTGGACGAGCTGGCGACGATGCGTCGCGGGTCGGGCTACGATCCAGTGATCTTGATCTCGGGTTCCGGGCATGTGTACGGTGCCGCGGCGGCCCGCTTCCAACCGCTCAGCGAAGAGCACCCTTTGGAGCCGCTCAATCCCTACGGCGTCTCCAAGCTGGCGCAGGAGATGTTTGGCACACAGTTCCATCGCTCTCACGGGCTCTCGGTCGTGGTCACGCGGAGCTTCAACCACACCGGCCCCGGCCAACGCCCTACCTTCGTCGCTCCGCAGCTCGCCGCACAGGTCCACGGTATCCGCGAAGCCGGTGGCGCGGGCACTGTGAAGGTGGGCGATGCGACTGTTCGCCGCGATTTCACCGATGTTAGGGATGTCGTTGAAGCCTATGTCGCCCTCACGGAGTCCGGAGAGCCCGGCGGCGTCTACAACGTCTGCAGCGGTCACGCCTACGCGGTCGGCGAGTTGCTCGATATGCTCGCCCGGGCCGCCGGAGTGGAGGTGACGGT